>NZ_DDCJ01000011.1:15201-58076 GCF_002335285.1 Thalassolituus sp. UBA2009 | reverse complement strand
TAACCCAGATGTAACCTGACAGGCACCAGCTTAAAACGGGCGACTTTCAGATCGGGTCTGAACTACTGCACCTTAGAGCTTGCTATCAGTGAATCAAGCATTTACCGAATCACGTCCAAACGGTCGTAATTACTTACCTTTGCCTGATCCACCTTTACTGCCTTTATTGCCCTTATCGGTGCTATTACCGATTACCACACCTCTCTTGACATTAGTCGTCGTGGGAGGTGTCCCGGGTTTATTACCTTGTTCACTCATCCTAACCACCTAATCACTATGAGTATTAGTAAGATCGCTGACGCCCATGCACCGCAAACCAGCTCCTCATAGGCGAATGTAATATTGGTCGACTTCATATCAACATCTTTAATGAGTAATTCTATAGTATCCCGATAACACCTGTACATATAGTCCTCTAGATCCTCAAGAGGCGCCGACTTCATATATTCAAAAGTTACCGTTTCTCGCGCCAAGTTCGCTGAACCTGCGACTTTAATCACCAAAAGAGAGTGTCCCCAAGAGCAAGCAAGAAGAAAGAAGACTAGACAAAAGGAAATAACAATCGCCCAGTCCAGAGCACTAACTGGAGTAAAGTTGCTAGCAATTGCACTTTTCACAATAAAAACAAGAGCCCCCATGATGACCGTCAGGTAAGTCATCAAACGAGAACTTTTACCCTCAAAATGAGTAAAACGACCCAACTCTTCCTCATAACGATCCTTCATATAATCCATTACTCGCTGTTCCATCGCGTCAATATACCTCATCAATAAGACCGGGCTCATACTACCTCCCGAAAGCCTATATGGTACACTTTTGGCACACATTTCCATCAACCACGATGGTCTGAAGGGCTGCCAGCCCGCATGATGCGTGGGTTCTGTGATAGCTGTGCCCTGTCCGCCTCTGGGCACCACGAATATTAAAGAGCCCGCATAGCAATATGCGGGCTTTTTTATTGCCTGAAATCCGGCGTCATCTCAGGTTCGATTCATCAGAGCCATCTATGGCTCTACTCCTGCGGACAGTCTGCCGCTGTGCAAATCTGTTCCCGGCCGATTTGTTCACCTCTGGGCACCCCCCTTTCTAAGAGCACTTGCTAGTACGCAACTTCTTAATACCCGCCTTTCAGCTTGTCACACATATGGTACACATTTGTGACACTCTCTCTGATCTGGCTCGATTCCTTTTCTACTTCAATCGCCGATTGCACGGCAAGCGCCCCTGCTTCTCTCAGAGAGTCACAGAGAACAGGCAAACAGGACGAATAAAAAACGACTGCCGGTTTGATAGTCCGTTGGTTGATAATGATTTACTGCCGCCCATATTAGTGTGCACGATATCCTTATAATAAGATCTACGTCACTCCATCGTGAGTAGCTAAAAAACCCTTGCTAATAACTGAATTGCTGCGTTTAAATCTTCTGGCTTGCAATAGCTAAAGTTAAGTCTGATAGCCGGAAATTTAATGTCATCAGCACTATAAAAAACATCTCCTGGCACAACAGCTACGCCTTTCTCCAAAGCCTTTTTTGCAATTTCCATTGGGTCTCCCTGAGCAAGCCTCAGCCAGAGAAACATTCCACCCTCAACTTCCGCATATGATACTTCTGGCGGAAGATGCTGATTAATTGCCTGAGCCAGCGCCAGGTAACGCTGGCGATAGTGGATTCGAACATTACGGAGATGCGCTTCAAATTCAGGGTGAGTGAAAACTTCCAGCAAAACAGCCTGCATCGGTAAACTGCTATGCAAATCAGATGTCTGTTTAACTCTTATCAGGTGAGTAATCCATTCTTCGGGCCCGGTTACAGAGCCAAGCCGTAAACCCGGCGCTGATATTTTTGATGATGACCGTAACGCCATGGCATTTTCAGGGCAGAAAGATGATACGAGGGGAAGATCTTCACCTGAAAATCTAAGGTCCCGGTAAGGGGCATCTTCAATCAGCGTAACATTAAAAGCCTGACACAGATTTGCTACCTTTTTGCGAGTTTGCAATGACCAGCTGATGCCGGTTGGATTATGAAAATCCGGTACGGCATAAAACAGTTTGACTGGCCTTGATGTAAATAATTGTTCCAGCGCCATGAGATCCGGGCCATTTGGCGTCTGTACTACGGTATTGATGTTTGCCTGTGCCAGGGTAAATACCTGCAAAGCACCAAGATAACTCGGAGCTTCCAGAACAATGTGATCCCCTGGATTAATGTACGTTCTGGCAATAAGGTCTAATCCCTGCTGAGACCCGGTTGTCACCAGCGTGCCGTGCGATCCCTTCAGATCACAGGTTACCCTCAGGTGCTCCAGCAGCGGTGCATAACCCCGCGTCTCGCCATACTGAAAAACCTGTTTATTACCTGCCACCTTAATCATCGCTTCCTGCAGCAAGGCATGGGGAAATAAATCCACCGCAGGCAGGCCTCCGGCTAAAGATATAACGCCATCAGCAGTGGCCGCCCGGAGAATTTCGCGTATATAGGATGAGCGCAGTTGTTGTACGTGTTTTGCCGTCTGCATATGGCTCTCCGCCTGAATCAACTCTGTTATTAGTAATAAAAGACGGTGTTGATAATATACTTCTCAAATAATCTGAAGATTGTTGGTATAACGCACATCTATTGTCGAAACATGCGCTTTCACATGTCGATATATGATGTCGGGGGAGAGAATCTGTTGGACTATCATCAACGATCGCGGATAAATAATGCGCTGTACGCTATCCACAAAGACATCTCAGCAGAACTGACAGCTAAAGCATTGGCAGATGTTGCCTCTTATTCCGAGCAGCACTTTCATCGTATTTTTCGTCAAGTTGTCGGTGAGTCTGTTCATCAATACATCCGCCGCACACGGCTGGAACATGCCGCCAACCAACTGATGTTTGAGCACCGCAGCAGCGTTCAGGAAATTGCCGAAAAGTGTGGCTTCCATTCGGTATCCTCATTCAGCCATGCCTTTAAGCAACTGTTTTCCGTTTCACCAGGAGCCTGGCGCTCTACCGGAAGCAAAAGTACCGAACCGCCTTATCTGAACGATCCTGAAATTTCAGCCGGCTATCAGCGGGTACAAAGTCGGGAATTACCTCAGCCGGAGATTGTCACCCTGGAAAACCAGCCCGTTGCCTATGTCAGACACCAGGGCTATGGGCGAGACATTCGTCAGGCCTGGCAGACACTACAGGCCTGGGCGGCATCAGAAGGACGCGATAGCACACAACAAATCGCACTCCACCACAGCAATCCGGCCTGGGTGCCTCTGCCCAAATGCCGTTATGTTGCATGCATTGGCATTGAAAAGCCGCTCACTCGTAGCGGAGTTGTGAACAGCATGGTTATTCCGGGAGGCGTGCATGCAGCATTTCGTTTGGAAGGTTGCTATGGCGATTTATTACCTTATCTGAGTCGTATTATGGAGGAATGGCTCCCTCAGTCAGGTTTTAAAATGCAGACAACTCCAGCACTGGTCTGCTATGAAAAGAATCACTTTTTAGCCGAAGATGCTCACTTCAGGCTGGTCTTTAATTTGCCTGTTTCACTGATGTAAAGCCGTGGATAGATCAAACCGACATTGGCTGATGCTGCAACTCAGGACATTTGCCAAACACAAGGCATAAGGCCTCTTTAGCAAAACAGACCAACTCCTCTCCTGAGAAACGACCATCGAAGCCTGGCACGCTCTTACTTCAACTGACTCCTCAGCCAGGTTCGCCGGCAAAGACAAAGCAAACTCTCAGTTAGTGTCAGGATTTCCGGACATAAAAGTGGCGCCTTAGCAGCTTTACTCTGTGCCATTCTTTAGCATCCTCCAACATGTCACGGAAAAAGGCATAATCGCTGTTTGCCCGAATGAAAGCGTCAAACTCAAACGTATTAAGATCTTCTTCCTTCAGCACCCCTCCATACTTTGATATCAAGTCTGAGAAACTTGAAAAAACCGTATGGTGAGAAAGAAACTCCTCGTTCAGCAGATCTTTCAACATCACTTTCTCTGAAGGTAAAGGCAGGGCCGCACAACGAGCACAAACCCTAACAGCATCATCCCCGATCCTGAACATTATCCCCTCGGAAACTTCCAGTGAGGCTCCGCATCGAACACATGCCTCCGCTTTTCCACCAATCAACCAAGCCTGAAAGCACGGATTGCAACAGGCCTTCTCTTCCAGTTTTTCTGTTTTTGGATTGGTGACAAACAGTGTCCAGCGCAGATCACTGGCGGGAAGATATTCCCGGCATACACTGCAACGGCTCTTACTTGAGAATCTGTATACAATATAGCCAAAGAAGGCCGTTAATAAGCTGACCAGCACTGCTTCCAGAGCTGCTGTATATGCTGCATCCATCCTGTTTACCCTCCTCACGGTTCAATTAAGAGCCACACAAGCTCAGACGCAACAAATAGTCCCTGAACAGTCTGATACTCTTTCTCACTCGCTTAATGATAATTTATAGCTTTAATCTATATTCCATAAAATACACAAGCCCACAAAGCAGCCATCGAATCCAGCTGGATATTGCAGTATTAGCCAACCTCCTCGCTTCCTTCGCTCTGATTTTCATCGGACTGCAGATTGATCATTTTTTAAACAATTTAAACGGGTGTTACAAAGCGTGGGGGACAGGGGGATTTTTCTTCAACTTATACTCAAAGTTATCCACAGAATCTGTGGGTAAACCGTAACAGAATCGCCATATAAAGAGTTTTTCTGTTAAAAACAACTCTTAATTCTGCTGATTATTAAAAAAAATGACTTGCCAGCGCATTACTCTGAAAAACCTGACTACGGTGTAAAAAACACCATAAAAGCCTTGATTTTCAAGGGTTTCCGGTAAACCGGCCGATACCGGACTGGCACCATGGCAAAGCGTTGCAGGCCTGTTGCGGGCTGCAGGTAGTTATCGCCAGCTTATCCCTTAGTTATGCACAGCATTCTGTGTATAAATAAACAGGCTTTCACTGAACAACCTCTGCCAGGGTGAAATTCCGATCAGGTTATTCACACAAAAAACTGCTTTTTCAGCGACTTAGATCAACGTCTGCAGATACTGCTACAGCAATTTCCCTTGCTGAACAAAAGGCCATTGGGTTAACTGACAGCTCTGCCCGGAACTACAGGATTACCCCCGTTGGAATTGCTCAAGCGCATGCTCTTTCCGGTCATTATGCTGTTGCTGGCGTTCAGCCTGTGGAGCAGTCCCCAGCTGCAGCAGATTGCTGCCGGTGTCGCCATCTTCCTGTTCGGCATGCTGTCACTGGAGCGTGGCTTCCAGAGTTTCAGTGGCGGCCTGATCGAACGTGTCCTGCAGCGCTCCACCAATACCACCGGCAAAGCCCTCCTCTTTGGTGTGGCCGCCACCACCCTGATGCAATCCAGCTCACTGGTATCGGTGCTGAGCATCTCCTTTCTGTCGGCCGGGCTGATCAACCTCGGTGCCGGACTGGGCGTTATTTTTGGTGCAAATCTGGGCACTACCACCGGCGCCTGGCTGATTGCCGGTTTTGGTCTCGATATCAACCTTTCCCAGCTGGCGATGCCAATGCTGGTGTTTGGCGTCATGCTGCTGTTTCAGCCCAATCAGAGCCGTGCCGGTATCGGCCATATTCTGGCCGGCATGGGTTTTCTGTTTCTCGGCATTGATTACATGAAGGATGGCTTTGCCACGCTGCAGGGCAGTCTGGATCTCAGCACCATCAGCCCACAGGGCATTGCCGGGCTGCTGCTGTTCACCCTGTTCGGCATTATTGCCACGGTGGTGATGCAATCCAGCCATGCCACGCTGGTATTAACCCTGACCGCGCTGGCGGCCGGTCATGTGCAGTATATGGATGCGCTGGCACTGGCTATCGGCGCCAACGTCGGCACCACGGTTACCGCCGTGCTGGGCAGCCTTGGCGCCAATACGGCAGGCAAGCGGCTTGCTCTCGGACATTTGCTGTTTAATCTGCTGACCGGTGTGGTGGCATTGGTGTTAATGCCGGTGCTGTTGTGGCTGGTTGAACATCTCAGCGTGCTGCTGGGTATCGGCGCCGATAACTACACACTGAAGCTGGCCCTGTTCCATACCCTGTTTAACCTGCTGGGCGTCATGCTGATGGTGCCGCAGCTGCCACGTCTGCAAGGCTGGTTGTTGCGTCTGGTGCCGGAACGGGCCACCAGCCGTATGCAGCCGCAATATCTGAATCAATCGGCGATGGAATCCCCTTCTGCTGCCGTTGCGGTAACCCGCAGCGAAAGCATCCGCCTGTACGCGTTATCTACCGATCTGGTACTGCAGGGGCTGGGCTGGCAGGCCGATGAATTTCACCGCGGACAGCCGATTGCGCTGTTAAGCGACCAGAGCCACTCTGCCATTCATACCAACCTGCAACAGCTGTACGAACAACAGGTGAAGGGAATTTACTCGGCCATCATCAGCTTTATCAGCAGCGCACGGGAAAAAGCCAGCGGCCGTCAGGACGAACAGCTGCGCGAGTTGCGTGCCGCCGATCACTATCTGATTGAGGCCATCAAGGGCGTCAAACATCTGCAGCGCAACCTGCTGTTTTATATTCACAGCGAAAACCCGGATATGGCGCAGGCCTATCAGCAATTACGGCAGCAGATCGGCGACGTGCTGCGCGCCATCCAGCAGGTACGCCAGATCGATGACGTGGTGGAAAGCCGCCTCGCTCTCGACCACCAGCTGCTGCTGACCGAACGCGAGCGCGAACAGTCCGACAGCCTGATCGAAGGGTTAATCCGCACCCGTAAAATCAGCGCTGAGATGGCCACCTCACTGATGACCGATAAAGGCTACTGCCAGGAAGTCTGCCGCGCGCTGATTCAGGCTGCGCGCTATCTGTTTATTGATGAGCAGAGCCCACAGGGCGACACACCGGAAAGCCTGCAACTGGAACACGCCGACCTGTCAGCCATTAACAAGCAACTGGAACAGCAACGCAGTGATGAAGACACTGCCACCCCGCCACCGGAGCAAGGTTTATGAAATTTTCCCGACTGGTGAAAAAGCTCAATGCGCTGTTTAACCAGCAGCAAAGACACCAGCAGCGCCAGCGCAAAGAGCTGGCTGCCGCGCTGAATAAGCTCAAACACAAACAGCATGAACTGAAAGCTAAGTTACAGAATTGCGACAGCGAACTGGAACGGGCGGAACTGGAAGAAAAGATTTCCATTCTCGCCACACAACGGCGCAAAGGGCTGGAAATGCTGCGCGAACTGGACAATAACGAAGACGATAACCTTTAGCCGCGCCCCGCGCTAAAGAGGTCCGCTGCGTCCTTTACCCGCAACGCAGAAACCGCTAGAGTCTTTGCCGCTTGCATGACTGCACGATTTATCTGGCACCAGAAAAGGAATTCACTATGTCGAACGTCGCCGGCAAAGCCTATGGTATGAATGTACTCACCCCGCTGCGGTGGTGGACTGCCCTCTGGCAAAAACTGATTTTCTGGGTGGTGGTAAAAACCTTCCCCTACTTCCTCAATGGTTTACTGACCCTGTCGCTGATTCACTACGCACGCTGGACCATTATTAACCGCTGGTCATTTCCACGCTTAGACAAAAGCCAGCCGAAAGAAAAACTGACCTACAGCTATATGCTGTTTGAAAGTAATTTTAACGGCAGCTGGGATCAGTACATCGACTCCTTTTCATTTGCGATTCCCTCCGGCCTCGATATGTTCTGGCGCTGGAATATCAAGTATCCGAAATCCATCCCGCTGCACGATTTTTATAACTACATCCGTTTTAACCAGATAGAGAGTGGCCATTACTACAACGCCTATCCGCTGGCCGCGGCCAACGATGTAAAAACGGCGCAGAAATTATTCACCAATCTGAACAATTTCCAGAAAAATACCGCAAGCCTCAGCGATGAAGAATTCTTCCAGGCTTACCAGCAGTTTCTTGCCAGCAACCAGCACAACCTTGGCAGCATGGGTGAAAGCCCGCTGATGAGCGCATCGCACGAACTGGTGCAGGAACACCAGCACGCCAATCTTATGATGGCCCGCGTGGCCGGCAAGCAGGAGGCCTGAGCATGGCAAACACTTTCGGAAATTCCTACGGCCTGACCACGCTCTGTCCGCTGATCAACGGCGTCCATGACGAACAGACCTCATTCGACAAAATTACCCGCCGCCGCATTCAGCGTCTGGAAGAAGATGCCGGCAGCCCTTTTGCCCGTATTCCCAATACCTATTTTGCCCGTTTGTTTATTCTTAACGACGTGTTTTTTCAGCAGGGTAACGACGTTGCCCGCGATCATCTGAAATCCAAGTACCTGGTATTTACCAGTAACTTCCACGGTGAGCTGGAACCCTATCTGAAAGGCATGTGGGATAACGCTGAAGCCGATGTGCGCAGCCTGTGGCAATACGCCGTCGCCTTTGACAAAGTGCAGAACGCCGATGATTTCATCGCCTATATCAAAAAGTGTCAGCTCACTACGACGCTGTTTTTTAACGGCTCGACCGATGTGTCATTAAAAGAGCAACTGAAAGCCCTGTATGTAAAACAGGTTTTCAGCGAATTTGCTCTCGCTCATCAGGGGCAGGATGCCGCAGCACTGCGTACAGCTTTTAATAACTTTATGGCAGAAATCAAACTGGCCGACCTGGACCAGCCAAGCTGGGCGCCCGGTCAGACCCGTCTGCAAAACATGTACTGAATTTCCCAGGGATTTATTCAGCGCGTGCGCGGCACGCCTGGCGACAAGGACTGATTATGAACCGACCTCTCGATCTGTACGATATTCAGGGCAATATCTGTAAAGGCTATGGCCGCTTTGGTTTTCCCAAGGCGCGATACTTTTTTCTCGAATTTCACGACTACGCCGGTGGCCGCAATTTTCTGCAGCAGTTAATTCCGCTGATTACCACCGCCGAACCCTGGAGTGAGAAAAAGCACCCGGATCAATCCGATAAGCCAGCAGCCACCACCAATATTGCCTTTACCTATCACGGTCTGTGCGCACTGGGCTTACCGCGCCGCTCCCTCGACGGTTTTCCGCAGGAATTTAAAATGGGCATGAAACCCCGTGCCGCCATTCTGGGTGACAACGGCCCAAGCAGCCCACAGCACTGGGACCCGGTATGGCAGGGTGACACCGTACACGCCTGGGTTTCCATTAACGGTCAGACCCAGGAAGCGGTGGAACAACGCTTCGCCCAGATCGAAGAGCTGATGCAAAACGTACAGGGCAGCGTCAGCATCCGCCCTGGTCATAAAGGCCCGAACGGCAGCCTGCTGCCTTATCAGGATGCCTCCGCCGTTTTTGAAAACGGTAAAGCCACCCCCAAAGAACACTTTGGTTTTGTCGATGGTATCGGCAATCCTTACTTTGAAGGCTGCGGCCATGACCCGGAACGCCTGCCCGGACGCGGTAAACTGAACCGTGATGGCAAGTGGGAGCCGCTGGCGACCGGTGAATTTATTCTCGGTCATATCGATGAAGCCAAAGAATACCCGCTGGCACCGGAACCGCACCTGCTGGCACGCAACGGTACCTACATGGTGTACCGCAAGCTGCACGAAAACGTAAAAACCTTTAACGACTATGTCGAAAATATGGCCAAAGATTTTGACGGTAGCCGCGAATTATTAATGGCTAAATTTTCCGGTCGCTGGCCGGATAACGGCGCCCCGCTGGTGCTGGCACCGGATGATAAAGCCAAGGCCGAACTCGACCGGAAAATGGCAGAATTACAGAAAAAAGCCGCTGAAGGTGATGCCTGCGCTGTTGGTCAGTTAAAAGCTCTGGAAGAACAGTGGATTAATTTCACCTATAACGACGATAAGCACGGAGCAAAATGTCCGATCGGTGCTCATATCCGCCGCACCAATACCCGTGGCTCGCTGGAAACCGAAAAAGGAGCCTTTGACCGTCCGGGTGCACTGGTCGACCGCCGCCGTTTAATGCGCCGCGGACTGCCTTATGGCGGCCATGATGAGCTGACCAACGACAACAGCGAACAGGGTATTATTTTTATGTGCATCAGCGCCAGCCTCGAGCGTCAGTTCGAGTTTGTGCAGCAGCAGTGGGTGAATTACTCCAACGATTTTCATCTTGGTAACGACCGCGATGTATTAATCGGCGCCAACAACGGCAAACTGACCGACAAGCATATTGTTCAGGTTAATCCGAAAGACGGTAAAGCACCTTTTTTCTGCACGAGCCTGCCACGTATGGTGGAAACCCGCGGTGGTGATTACTTCTTTATCCCGAGCATTACCGCGTTGGATATGATCGCTCAGGGCATTATCGATCCGACCTGATTTTGCTCTGCTGCAGTAATAAAAATGCCGCTTTAACTAACGGCATTTTTATTACTGCAGTGTTCACAGCGGAATATCCAGACTATCCGGTTAATTCTCAGCCCCAGTGGCTGATGGCATTTAGGGCAACACAGCTGGCCCACCATTTCATCTGCTATAGCCATCAACAGAAGGCAACCGACAAACCAGATCTCACCGCGATAAGGGGTGCTGCTAAAAAGCACAATAAATACAAGCCAGACCAACACAGCAGCAACCATTCGCCATTTTATTCGCCGGTAACGGGCTTTTACCTTATCCATGGTCTTCCTCTTTCCTTTCCATAGCCAGCGTCAGTCGCCCGCCAGCACCATGGCCTTAATTTTTACCGCTTTTTCAAAATGATCGAGGCAATGGGTTTTAATCCACCATTCGGCCGCTTCCATCAGCAGGTCCGGATCGTCATTTTTATTGGCGAAAAACGCATAAAAGGATACGCCGACATTATCGCCCTTGGCGGCTATTTTCTTGTCGCAAACCTGCACGACCTTAGCGCGTAGACTGGCTCTCACTGTATTTCTCCGCTGTGTTTCACTGTTTTATCGCCAGGGTCAGCGCGTATTCGGCCAGTTCATCCAGCGTCATATCACCATCGGGTTTATACCAGTTGGTGGTCCAGCTCAGTGCACCGGTTAAGAAGCGGCGCAGAATAAAAGGTTCAATCGCCACCATGCCGGCAGCACGGGCTTCGGCCAGCGCATCCAGCCACAGCTGTTCATAAATATCGCGCAACTTCAGGATGTGCTGCTGGCTGTCGGGTTTGAGTGAGCGCCATTCATACACCAGCACACTCATGGCTTCGCCGGTTTCACCGAGAATGGATTGCAGCTCGCAACGGATCAGCGCCAGCACTTTATCGCGCGGGTCCTGCGCCTGCTGCAGCGCAATGCGCATCAGCGCGGTATTCAGCTGAATGGTTTCTTCCATTACCGCACGCAGAATATCTTCCTTACTGCGGTAATGGTGAAACAGACTGCCCGACTGTATGCCGATTTCAGCAGCCAGATCACGCACGGTGGTGCGTTCGTACCCCTGCTGTTTAAACAGGCGCGCGGCGGCAGCCAGCAGGCGGCCACGGGCACTGCCCGGGTCCGTAATAACCCCTTCGGCAATCAGTTGTTCTATCACGGGTTTTCCTTATCTGAAGACGTCTGTATGACGAACAGGCCTATTGTAGGGGCAATCCCGGTCAGGCCGCAAAACTAAAAACCAAGCGCTTGCTTGGTTGCGCGATGATTGATAGTCTTAGGCAAACGCTAACAACAGGATTTCACCATGCAGGATACCGTCCGCATCGGCTGCGCCTCCGCCTTCTGGGGCGATACCGGCACCGCCGCCCACCAGCTGGTACAGCAGGGTCAGCTCGATTATCTGGTGTTCGATTATCTGGCCGAAGTCACCATGTCGATCATGGCCGGTGCACGCCTGAAAAATCCAGAAGCCGGTTTTGCCCCGGATTTCGTCCAGACCCTGAAGCCACTGCTGCCGGCCATCGCCTCCCAGGGCATTAAGGTGGTCAGTAACGCCGGTGGTATCAATGTTGAAGGCTGCGCCGCGGCGTTGCGCGCGTTAATCGCCGAAGCCGGGCTGAACCTCAGCGTCGGCACCGTACAGGGCGATAACCTCAGCGCCCGTCAGGCTGATTTTGCCGGCGTAAAAGATATGTTCAGCGACGAGCCGCTGCCCGGCCGCTGCCTGAGCGTTAATGCCTACCTCGGCGCTCCGGCCATCCGCGATGTTCTGGCGGCCGGTGCCGATATTGTCATCACCGGACGCGTGGTCGACAGCGCTGTGGTGCTGGGCCCGCTGATGCATGAATTTAACTGGAGCGAATCCGATTACGATCAGCTCGCGCAGGGTTCTCTGGCCGGCCATATCATCGAATGTGGTGCGCAGTGTACCGGCGGTAATTTCACCGACTGGCAGCTGGTTGAAAGCGGCTACGCCAATATGGGCTTCCCCATTGTTGAATGCTCCGCCGACGGCAGCTTTGTGGTCAGTAAACCAGCGAAAACCGGCGGCCTGATTTCGCCTTTTACCGTGGGCGAACAGCTGTTGTATGAAATCGGCGATCCGGCCTGTTATTTATTGCCCGATGTCTGCTGCGATTTTACTCAGGTAAATATTGTCCAGAGCGGCGAGCAGCAGGTCCGCGTCAGCGGCGCCCGCGGTTATGCACCACCGGCCGACTATAAAGTCAGCGCTACCTGGATGGACGGCTTCCGCTGCACGGCAACCTTTATGATTGGCGGGCGCGATGCCGTCGCAAAAGGCCAGCGCGTGGCCGAAGCCATTCTGCAGCGCGTCAGCGTGCTGCATTCGGTACTGGGCATGGAGGCTTTTACTGCACAGGATATTGAAATTCTCGGCTCTGAAACCACCTACGGCGCCAATGCCCGCGCTGCAGACAGCCGCGAAGTGATTGTTAAAATCGCCGTACGTCACGCCGATAAAAAAGCGCTGGAAGTGTTCGCCCGCGAAATTGCTCAGGCAGCTACCGCCATGGCACCGGGCTTAACCGGTATTGTTGGTGGCCGGCCAAAACCCAGCCCGAATATCCGCTTATTTTCTTTCCTCTGGCCGAAAGCCGATGTGCCGGTACAGATTCAGCTGGATGACAATAAAACAGCCGTGGCTATCGACTGCGCTGACCATGCTCCGCACTGGCCCTCAGCCAAAATTAATGCCGCCGCTGAAACACCCGACTCTGATATCAGTGTGCCGTTAATCAAACTGGCGGTAGCGCGCAGTGGCGATAAAGGTAATCACAGCAATATTGGTGTCATGGCGCGCGATGCGGATTACCTGCCATTTATTCAGGCCGCACTGGCGCCGGAAAATATCGGCCAGTGGTTTGCCCACGTGCTGGCCGATAACAGCGATGTGGAGCTGTTCGCCCTGCCCGGCTTAAACGCTTTTAATCTTTTATTGCGCAATTCCCTCGGCGGCGGTGGCATGGCCAGCCTGCGCATCGATCCGCAGGGTAAAGCCTTTGCTCAGCAGTTACTGGATTTACCGGTTGCGGTAACACCGGACATTGCTGCCCGGGCCGATGCTGAATATCAGCAGCTGCTGAATCGTTAAGGACACATCATGACCATTCTCACCTCAGAACTCGACAGCAACAGCGAACAGTTCCGCAATAACCAGCAGGCCATGCTGGCAGCGCTGGAAGAATTCCGTGCGGTCGAAGAAAAAGTGCGCGCCAAAGAACAGGAAGCGCAGGAAAAATTTCATAAACGCGGCAAATTACTGCCACGCGAACGTTTAAGTCTGCTGCTGGATGCCGGTTCCGAATTTATCGAACTGGGCTCACTGGTTGGCCATAAAATGCACGACGATAAAGACGGCAGCGGTGCCGGTGGTGGCATTATTGCCGGTATCGGCCGGGTTGCCGGTATCCGTTGTTTAATCGTGCTGAATAACAGTGCGATTAAAGGCGGCACCATTTCTCCCGGCGGTCTGGATAAAATCCTGCGTATTCAGGAAATTGCCCGCGACAACAAACTGCCGGTAGTGACTCTGGCGGAAAGTGGCGGCGCCAACCTCAATTACGCCACCGATGTATTTATTCCCGGCGCCAAAGCCTTTGCCAATCAGGCACGTATGAGTGCTGCCGGTATTCCGCAGGTAACAGTGGTGCATGGTAACGCTACCGCCGGTGGCGCCTATCAGCCCGGTTTATCCGATGTGGTGATTGCTGTACGCGGTAAAGCGAAAATGTTTCTCGCCGGGCCGCCGCTGTTAAAAGCCGCCACCGGTGAAATTGCCACCGACGAAGAATTAGGTGGTGCCGAGCTGCACGCCTGCGATGCCGGCACCGCCGAGTATCTGGCCGAAGACGATGCCGATGGTATCCGTATTGCGCGTGATGTGATGGCTGCCCTGCCGTGGAACACCCAACTGCCCTATCAGCCAGCCGCCGAATTTAAAGAGCCGCTGTACAGCGCCGACGAATTACTCGGCGTGGTTCCGGCCGAAGCCAAACAGCCTTACGACGTGCGCGAAATTATTGCGCGTATCGCCGATGGTTCAGAATTTCAGGATTTTAAAAACGAATTTGACCAGCAAACCGTGTGTGGATTTTCCCGCATTGGTGGCTTCTCCTGCGGCATTATCGGCAATAACGGGCCGATCACCGCCAAAGGTGCAAACAAAGCGGCACAGTTTATTCAGCTGTGCGAGCAGAACAATATTGCCCTGCTGTTCCTGCATAACACCACCGGTTTTATGGTCGGTACTGAATCCGAGCGCAATGGCATTATTAAACACGGTTCAAAAATGCTGCAGGCGGTCGCCAACGCTACCGTACCTAAGCTGTCGATTGTGGTCGGCGGTTCTTATGGTGCCGGTAATTATGCGATGTGTGGCCGCGGTCTTGATCCGCGTTTTATTTTCGCCTGGCCAAACAGCAAAACCGCCGTTATGGGTGGCGCTCAGGCCGGTAAGGTATTACGCATTGTCACCGAAGAAAAACAACGCAAGATGGGTGTTGAGCCCGATGAAAAAATGCTCACGCAGTTAGAGCAGATGACCGCCGCCAAACTGGAAATGGGCTCGACCGCCCTGTTCGGTACTGCCCGTCTGTGGGATGACGGCCTGATTGACCCGCGCGACACCCGCACTCTGCTGATGCATCTGTTAAGCATCTGCTACGAAGCGCAGCAGCGGCCGTTACGACCTAACACCTTTGGCATCGCCCGTTTTTAAACAATAATTTCAGGAAATTTTCTCATGCGTCTGACTCAGGAACATAAAGAACTTAAACGTACTGTTAAAAACTTCGTCGAAAACGAGATTAATCCGCATGTCGACGAATGGGAAAAAGAAGGTATTTTTCCCGCCCATGAACTGTTCAAGAAAATGGGTAACCTCGGCCTGCTGGGTATCAGCAAACCGGAAAGTGCCGGCGGTTTAGGTCTGGATTTTTCTTATGAAATGGCCGCCGCTGAAGAAATGGGCGGCATTGCCTGTGGCGGTGTGCCTATGGCCATTGGTGTGCAGACCTGTATGGCGACGCCAGCCATTGCCCGTTTCGGCAGTGACTATTTAAAAGAGAACTTCCTCGCCCCCGCCGTTGCCGGTGATATGGTTGCCAGTATCGGTGTCAGTGAGCCCGGTGCCGGCTCCGACGTTGCCGCAGTAAAAACCACGGCGAAAAAAGACGGTGACGATTACATTATTAACGGCACCAAAATGTGGATCACCAACTCCACCCAGGCCGATTTTATCTGCCTGCTGGCCAATACCTCAGACGACAAGCCACACTCGAATAAATCCCTGATTGTGGTGCCGATGAATTCTCCCGGCATTACCCTGTCACCACGGCTGAACAAACTGGGTATGCGCTCATCCGATACCGCCCAGATCTTCTTCGATAACGTGCGCGTACCACAGCGCAACCGTATCGGTGCTGAGGGTGCTGGTTTTATGATGCAGATGCTGCAATTTCAGGAAGAGCGTATGTACGCCGCCGCCATGTCACTGGTCGGTATGGAAACCTGTATTAACCAGACCATTGATTACTGCCGTGAGCGCCATACCTTTGGTCAGCCACTGATTGATAATCAGGTGATTCATTTCCGCATGGCCGAATTGCAGACCGAAGTCGAAGCACTGCGCGCCATGGTATATCAGGCCTGTGAAGGTTATCTGAACGGCGAAGATATGACCCGTCTGGCGTCGATGGCGAAATTAAAATCCGGCCGCCTGACCCGTGAAGTTTCCGACAGCTGTCTCCAGTACTGGGGGGGTATGGGCTTTATGTGGGATAACCAGGTTGCCCGTTTCTACCGCGATAACCGTCTTGGTTCTATTGGCGGTGGCGCTGACGAAATTATGCTCGGCATTATCTGCAAATACATGGGCATTCTGCCTAAGCGTAAAAAATCCTGAGCGGAGGCGGTATGGAATTTACAACCCTGCAACTTGAGCAGCAGCCCGCCGTCTGGCGTGTACGCCTTAACCGTCCGCAACTCGCCAACGCCATGAGCCTGACCATGGTGGAAGAACTGCTGGCGCTGATGAACAGCGCCCAACAGGCCGACTGCCGTGTACTGGTGATTGAAGGTAATGGCGATCATTTCTGTGCCGGTGGCGATATTAAAGATATGCAGGCGGCCGGTGGCGACAGCGCCCGTCTGGCCGAATTTAATCGCGCCTTTGGTCATATGATTGAAACCGCCAACCGCTTACCGGCGGTGGTTATCTGCGCGTTAAAAGGCGCGGTGATGGGCGGTGGTTTTGGTCTGGCCTGTGTCAGCGATCTGGCCATCGCCAGCAGCACTGCCCGCTTTGCCTTGCCGGAAACCTCGCTGGGTATTTTACCGGCGCAGATTGCTCCTTTTGTGGTGCAGCGCATTGGTCTGACTCAGGCGCGCCGTCTGGCATTATTCGGCAACCGTATAAATGCTGAAGAAGCTCTGCGTTTAGGCATTGTTCATCAGTTGTGTGCCGACAACGACAGTCTTGAAGCTGAAGTAAATAACGCCATTCAGCAGGCATTAAAATGCGCACCAGCCGCCACCGCCAAAACCAAGGCACTGCTGCATGCGGTCGCCGATGCTGAACAACCGCTGGCGCAATTACTGGATCAGGCCGCACAGAATTTTGCCGCCGCCGTCATGGGCGAAGGACGGGAAGGCGCAATGGCCTTTATGCAGAAGCGTCCGGCCGCCTGGGCTCAGGCCGCTGTGCAGGAGGAAAAGGCATGAATAAAATTCTGGTCGCTAACCGTGGCGAAATTGCCGTACGCGTATTAAGCAGCGCCAAAGCAGCCGGTTACGAAACCGTTGCCGTTTACTCCGAAGCCGACCGCAACGCACCCCATGTACAACTGGCCGATCAGGCGGTGTGCATTGGTGCCGCCGCCGTTGGCGACAGCTATTTAAATGCCGCACGGATTATTGCCGCAGCACAACAGACCGGTGCCGATGCCATTCATCCGGGTTATGGTTTTTTATCTGAAAATGCCACCTTTGCCCGCAGCTGCGAGCAGGCCGGTATTATTTTTATCGGCCCGTCCGCCAGCGCCATTGAATTAATGGGCAGCAAACGTTTATCGAAAATTGCCATGATCGAAGCCGGTGTGCCCTGCATTCCCGGTTACGAAGGGGCAGATCAGAGTGACGAAGCCCTGCACAGCGCAGCGTTAGCCATTGGTTTACCGGTGATGCTGAAAGCCTCTGCCGGTGGTGGTGGCCGGGGTATGCGTCTGGTGAGTGATGCTGCAACCTTAAATGAACATATCCGTTCGGCCCGCTCCGAAGCACAGAATGCTTTTGGCAGTGGCGAATTAATTATTGAAAAAGCGGTGCTGCAACCACGCCATATCGAAATTCAGGTATTCGGCGATCAGCACGGCAATGTGGTGTATCTGGGCGAGCGCGACTGTTCGGTACAGCGCCGTCATCAGAAAGTAGTGGAAGAAGCACCATCGCCGTTTGTGAATGACAACCTGCGCCGTGCGATGGGCGAAGCTGCTGTCGCTGCGGCAAAAAGCTGCGGTTATTACGGTGCCGGTACGGTGGAATTTCTGGTCGATGCTGAGCAGAATTTTTATTTTCTGGAAATGAATACCCGTCTGCAGGTCGAGCATCCGGTGACTGAACTGGTTACCGGACTTGATCTGGTTGCGCTGCAATTACAGGTTGCACAGGGTGAGACGCTGGGCTTCACGCAACAGGATATTACCCTGCAGGGCCATGCCATTGAGGTGCGTTTATACGCCGAAGATCCGGCCAATAATTTCACCCCGCAAACCGGAAAACTATTACTCTGGCAGGCCGCCGATCAGCACAGCATTAACGATGGTATCCGTATCGACTCCGGTATTCAGCAGGGCCAAAGCGTTACCCCGCATTATGATCCGATGCTGGCCAAGCTGATTGCCTTTGGCCGCAACCGCGAAGAAGCACGGCGGCGTTTATTGCGCACCCTGCGTGAATCGCATTTGCTGGGCATTGCCGATAACCGCGCCTTTTTAGCCGCGATTCTGGCTCACCCGGCCTTTATTAACGGTGAGGCAACCACCGCATTTATCAGCGAGCACCTGAGCGACCACGCCAGCATGCAACCGCTGCAGCCTGAACTTAATGATCTGGCACTGGCGGCGGCATTAATCGCTGCGCCTCAGGGTTTTACCAGCAGTCACAGCGCGGCACGGCCGCTGAAATTAAAACAGGGTGAAACGGTATTTACCCTCAGCATCCGCCGTGACGGCCAGCAATTGCTGGTTAACCATAACGGCGAAGAGTGCGCCCTGCGCCTGCTGGAAAAAACCTCAGACCTGCTGCGTTATGAAATTGATAATGTGCAGCAAAGCATCGCCTGGGCGGAAGATAACGGCCAGCTCTGGCTGGACACGCCGCGTGGTAACCTGTGCTTCAGCGATGTCACGCTGGTCAGCAGCCGCACCCAGAGCGCCGGTTCCGATCAGGTGCGCGCGGCGATGGACGGTGCCATTGTTACCGTACTCACTGAAGCCGGCGAGCGCGTAACGAAAGGCCAGACACTGGCGGTACTGGAAGCCATGAAAATGGAACATCCGTTAAAAGCCGGTGTAGATGGCGTGGTGCAGGACATTCTGGTGCAGGCCGGTGATCAGGTAAAAGGCCGCCAGCTGCTGATCCAACTGCAGGCAGATGAAAGCGCCGAATAATTCTTACATATTAATAAAAATCAGGAGCTGAGCATGGCCAGCCTCAACAATAAAACCATTATTATTACCGGTGCCAGCCGTGGCATCGGGCGCGAAATTGCACTGGCCTGTGCCCGTGACGGCGCCAATATTGTGATTGCCGCCAAGTCCGACGAGCCGAACCCGAAACTCGAAGGCACCATTCATTCCGTTGCGCGCGAAGTGGAAGAAGCCGGCGGTCAGGCGCTGGCGATTAAAGTGGATGTGCGCAGCGAAGAAGACGTCGATAATCTGATTGCAAAAACCGTTGAGCGTTTTGGCGGCATCGATGCCATCATCAATAATGCCGGTGCCATCGCGCTGGCCGGTGTGGAAAGCACGCCACTGAAAAAACTCGATCTGATGATGCAGGTAAACTTCCGCGCGGTGTTTCTGCTCAGCCAGAAAGCGTTGCCACATCTGAAAAAATCCGACAATCCGCATATTTTAAGCCTGTGTCCGCCACTGGATATGGACCGTCGCTGGCTGCGTAACCATTCGCCTTACACCCTGACCAAGTACGGCATGTCGATGCTGACACTGGGTATGTCGGACGAATTCAAACGCTATGGCATCAGCGTTAATGCATTATGGCCACGTACCGTTATTCACACTGCGGCAACCTCGTTTGGCGGCAAGCAGTCTTTTGACCGCGCACGTAATCCGCTGATTATGGCCGACGCCGCTCACACGTTGCTGCAAACCAGCGCACGTGAAATCACCGGCCAGTTGCTGATTGATGAAGATTTTCTGCGCAGCCGTGGTGAAACCAATTTCGATCAGTACCGTGCCAACCCGGACAGCGATAAAACCGATTTAATGCCGGATTTATTTGTCCAGGCGCCGGACGCCTATGTGTATGGCGCACAGCCACCACTGGGCGGTTTAAGCGAAGAATAAGGCAGGAATTAGCAATGAGTCTGATCAGTCTGCGCAGTGATGACAGCGGTAAGGTTGCCATTATCTCTTTCGATAACGGTGCCAACACTCACAATCTGCAGTTTGCCCGGGAGTTTGAGCAACACCTGCAGACGGTGGAAGATAATATCGATTTTAAAGCGCTGGTAATTACCTCATCCGATGAAAAAAGCTGGAGCCAGGGTCTGGATGTGCCCTGGCTGATGGGTTCCATTCAGGGTGGCCAGCATGATGATGTGAAAGAATTTATGCACACCATGGATCGTTGTCATGCGCGGCTGATGCAGCTTCCTGTGCCGGCGATTGCCGCCATTAACGGCCATACTTTTGGCAATGGCTGTGTGATTGCCTGTGCCTGTGATTTCCGCGTTATGCGCAGTGATCGTGGTTACTTCTGTTTTCCGGAAGTGGATATGAGCATTCCCTTTGTACCGGGTTTAATTGATGTGGTACTGAAGAGTCTGCCGGCGTATCGCTACAACGATATGTTGCTGACCGGCCGCCGGGTCGGCGCGGCGGAATTACTCGCCGATCATTTCCTTACCGCTATTTTTGAAGGTAAAGACGCAGTACTGGAAGGTGCGCTGACCTTTGCCCGCACCTTTAATAAAAAGCGCACTATTTTTGCCGAGCATAAAAAGCGCTTTCACAAGCCGGTACTGGATGCTTTGCGCGAGAAAAACCCGCCGTTTATTGATGCCATGAAACTGCTCTGAGCAGAGCGCTGAACCGCTGACGCGAACGCCTGGCCAGCCGCTCTCTGCGGCTGGTTTCTTCTGACAATTTCATCAGTTTAAATTCTGCCAAAAAAACAAGACCATCGTCTCATATTGTCATACTCCCTTCACAACCACAGGTCTAAGATAGTTCCTGCATGGAAGCTTATCTCCGTTGAGTGATCTCACGCCGCCACCGGAGAGCAATAAAAATAACTCTCCACTCTCTCTGTGAGGTCGGTATGAAAAAACCTTCTGTGCGCGCGCTGACCGCCGCATTATTGCTGTCAGGCACTGCGCTGGCAGTCCAGGCCGAAGACAAAGTCTGTCTGTATGAACATGCAGAATATCAGGGCGCCGAATGGTGTTATGGCGTTGGTGATAACAGCTGGATCGGCTCTTCCCGCAACGACAAAGTGTCGTCCATTAAACTGTACGGCAACAGCTATATCGAAATTTTCGAGCACAGCAATTACGGCGGTAAACACAGCCGGGTGATGGCCAATACCTACAAAATGGGCAATATGAATGACGGCATCAGCTCGTTTAAAGTGCGTAACCGTAACAGCAATGATTTTGCCTGTTTATTCGAGCATCCGGGCTTTCGCGGTACACCACACTGCTTGCAGGCCGGTGAAGGTGAATCCGATCTGAATAATGTATTACTGGGCCGTAACAAAGCCTCTTCGCTGCTGGTTGCCGGTAAAGCCAATGTCGAGATTTTTAATTACCCCGGCTTTAACTACAGCAAAGAAAACCGCATCCTGACGCGCAGCACGTCCAATCTGGAAGAACGTCCCGCCGGTTGGGTTGAAGATAATATCGACTCTTTTCGCGTGACTTCACGCGCACCTACCGCTCAGGAAGCTGCGATCGATATTACCGAAGCCGCCGGTTACCGCAGCCCTATCCGCGAAACCAATGCTCTGGCAGCCCACAACGCGTTTAACAGCACCGCGTATTTTGGCGGTCAGCTGATTCCCGGACCAAACCATCGTCGTGCGCTGATCGAACAGTTACAGCTGGGCGTGCGTTTCTTTGAACTGGATGTCAGTAAAGGTGGCAGCTACACCAAGGTCTGTCACTCGGTTGATTGCGGCACCACCTTTACCACCACGCTGCGCCGCATGCTGGGTGAAGTGGACAGCTGGCTGAAAGGGGCCGACGCCAATGACGTGGTGTTCTTCTACCTGCAGGACGATATCAACGGTGACAGCAGTGGCTATCAACAGCTGCAGAACGACGTCGCCTGGCTGGGCGATATCGTCTACACCGCCGGCAGTTGTCAGACCCTTCCCTACGACCTGACCTTCGAGCAAATCCGCCAACAGGGAAAACGGGTCTTTATTTATAAAGATGACGGCAGCACCGGCTGTGATATTGCCAAAAGTGTTGCTGTTAACTTTGAGCAAAACAAAGGCGTCAGTGGCCTGAACGTCTACGAAAATCACTTTAACAGCAGCCGCTATGTTCGCTCACAGGAATGCATTAACTATTTCTGTAACGACAACGTCAGCGCTGCAGATGCATTAACCGGCCTGCAGAACGGTATCAACGCTTTTGGTCTGGATATGATTGATGAAGGCGATATGGATAACAGCGGTGACCGCCTGAACAACCAGCTTTGGGCAGTCGGACCGGAAGGTGCAGGCTCAGCCTACAGCAATGGCCGCATTGCCCGTTTCCACGCCAGTGGCAATCGTTTTATGAGCGTTGCTGCCGACAACAGCCTGAACTATGCCTGCCGTAACAACAGCGGCCAGTGGGCCATCACTCAGGCGATGGGTAATGCCGCCAACGGTACCGCTGCATGTGCCGCTGAATATCCGGGCTATAGCTATACAACCCCGGCCAGTGCCTATGAAGCCCGCCTGCTGCGTAATGCCATCACCTCCGGCAGCGACGTGCATGTGAACTTTGCGGTAAGCAATGGTCAGTGGTTGCCGGATCGCTGGTAACAGCGTCTGCCGCTCGGCTCTGACCTTAAAATCCCGCGCCTGCGCGGGATTTTTTATTTCCGCTTCCTCGTTCCTACGCTCTGCGTGGGAATGCAACTGTGCCAGCAAGGGCTACCATGCAGAGCGTGGGAGCCAGGTGAAACAATAATGTCCGTTTTGAAAAGCCGCTTAGCGGGATAATCAATGCGCCTGCAGGACGCCGAAATGAAGAGCACTGAGTCGGTACGTCTCTGCATGGATGCAGAGCGAGCGGATAGGGCCATGGATGGCCCATTATCCGCGTTACCGTGACCGAGGTGGTCTGCATGAAGGAAAAAGGCCTGCACAGCGCGAAGCTGGGGTCGGCCCGCCGGCAAGGGGATAAGTTCCCCTGCGAGGCACTGGGCGTTTCAAAATGATTTAAAACGTTAAGTTAACAGCATTACGCGCCTGCGCGGGATTTTTTATTTCCGCTACAGCACAGAAAACTCTGCAGGCATAATGCTGTTTCCAAAGACAGCAGCCAACATCCGATGCGCAAATCAGGCAAGCCGACCACCGCATTAACTGAGCGCAGTTTTTATCGCGCCGGCCCCGACCATCGCAGCGTACTGGGTGGCGTCATTCCGGATTTTCTCACTATCCGTCAGCTGTTTGATTTTCGCGGTGTCGAAATTGGTCGCTGGGTAACACAGGATGAGCAGGAACATGCCGCGGCCTGTTTCTACGATGCATTGTGTGATTTAGCCCAGATTCTTGCCGGCCAGCCATTACCCACTGCAAAAGCCCTGCGCCTGCGGCGCGAGCTGATCTCGTTACGCGGCACGCTGGCATTGCAATATGGCCGTGGTGGCCGCCCTGGCGTATCGGCCCATTATTCGCCGCTGCAACGCAGTTTTGCTTTAGCCAAAAATGCCGGTCCCGGCAGCATTGCTCACGAATGGTTTCATGCCTTCGACCACTATATGGCCACCAAAGCTTTTACCGGCGCACCGGCTATGAGTTTTGCCTCGTCCCTCTGGCTACAGAATAAAAGCGCGACAGAGCATCCGCTGAATACCTTATTGGGCGACTGCTTTAAAGCCATTCTGCTCAGCGCTGATGGCAACGACCCCAGCCCGTTGTTTATTGCTTCGGCCGCGCAGGATAAAGCGCTGAATATCCACTACTACAGTCAGCCGGAAGAACTCTGCGCCCGCGCTTTTGAGGCCTTTATTCAGGACGCCAGTATCAAAAATGTTTTTCTGGTAAAAGGCAGTAAAGCATCGGCGGAAGCGCAATCAGGCCTGTATCCACAAGATGAACAGCGCCGCACTATCAATCTGGCTTTCAGCCGCTACTTCTCCGCCCTGTGTCAGGCATTGCTGCGCCAGCCCACAGAATTCAACCGTTGACCTGAAGCATTTATAAAGCCATTTCTTGTAATCTGGCTGTTGTTGTCCGGTAAGATAAGCCTCAGGATATACGTCAGGCAGTGCACTGTCCGGCAATCCTCAAATGTAACGAGTTGAAAAATATTGTCTTTGGCGCTGGAACTTCTGCCAGAGCTGAGGCAAAGGTTACCCCATGTTATTCGATATCCGCACCCTGGTTGCCGTAATGGCAATCACCACCCTGGTCAGTGCCATCACCCTGTTTTTATTCTGGCGCCTGCTGCCGGAAGAGCGCGGCTTACGCCCTGCTGTATTTGGTGCTGCCTGCCAGTCGCTGGCCACCATACTGATTCTGCTTCGTGGTCAGATTGCCGATGTTTTATCCATCTTTGCGTCGAACATATTATTACTGCTGTCATACGCATTGCTGTATCAGACGATGCGTATTTTTTGCGGTAAGCCCACCGAGTGGCGCTTGCCTGCAATCATTATTATTGCTCTTGCCCCGGTTTTCTTATTTTTTCCCGGCAATGAATATCTCGGCATGCGGGTAATCGCCAGCGCGATTGGTATTGGCTCGCTGTGTTTTCTGATTGCGCTTGTTCTCTACCGTGAACGACAGCAGCAATTACCAGCCCGCCGCGGTGTCGCCATTGCCTTTGCCGGAGCGTCGGTCTGCAGCCTGATCCGCATTGTTGTGACACTGAAGTACCCGCCCGGTGATATTCATTTTCTCGATAAAAGCGACGATTCCCTGATTTTTATCTGGGGCATTATCCTGGCATTTATTTATGCGTTTTCCATCATCATGATGACGTCAGAGAGGCTGCGGGAATCACTGAAACAAAAACTTAATGATGAGCAGAAAGCACACCA
This sequence comes from Thalassolituus sp. UBA2009, assembly GCF_002335285.1. Classification (NCBI taxonomy): domain Bacteria; kingdom Pseudomonadati; phylum Pseudomonadota; class Gammaproteobacteria; order Oceanospirillales; family Oceanospirillaceae; genus Thalassolituus; species Thalassolituus sp. UBA2009. The sequence goes on along the minus strand of NZ_DDCJ01000011.1, from coordinate 33,264 downwards.
GGTTGCCGAGCGGGCTCTGCAGGAACAGCGGGCTTTTGTCACTATGCTGTCACACGAATTCCGCACACCACTGGCTATTATCCGCGCCAATACCGACGCCATAACCCTGCTGTCTGATCATCAGAACAATGATATTGATACCTCGGTGGAACGGATCAATCGTGCCAATTTACGCCTTACCACGCTGGTTAATAGTTGTCTGAACAACGACCGTGTACAGAATCTTCTGACCGACAGCCAGGAAACCTTCAGTGACGTCAACCTGACCTGTGTGTTGCAGGAAGTTGCCGATGAATATGACGTGCAGCTGCAGGGTGATAACAGATCACCGATCATCGTACAGGGTGACCGTGATCTGCTATTTATTCTTTTTTCTAACCTGATCAATAACGCGATCAAGCATTCAACCGATCGCAGAAATATTGAATTTTCCTGGTACCTGGATGCTCAAGCCGTACATATCGATGTCGCCGATGACGGCCCGGGCATTGCTGCAGAAGCCCGTGAAAAAATATTTGAAAAATACTTCCGCATTAACGCCGACAAGCGCACTCCCGGTACCGGTTTAGGATTGTATTTTGTGCGCGTTATCGCCGGACAACATCATGGAAAAGCAAGGCTGGTCGACGGGGACAGCACCCGTTTCCGCATCAGCCTGCCGTTAAAGGAGAACACATAATGAGCGACATCCGCGTATTGCTTGTGGATGATGAAGACGACTTCCGTGCACCGATCGCCATGATTCTGGCCAGTCAGGGCATGGATGTGTGCCAGGCAGATTCTGCCGAAGCGATGGACTATGTACTGCAGAGTTATCAGCCTGATGTCATCGTACTGGATGTAAACCTGCCCGGAGAGAATGGCTTTGAAGCAGCCCGGCGCCTGAAACAAAAGAACAGCAGTAAAATTATTATGCTGACCGCTTACGGCGCGCTGGAAGATCGCCTTCAAGGTCTGAGCTCTGGTATCGATTATTACCTGCCCAAACCGGTCGACAGCCGCGAATTGCTGTTAATTATCAGGAACCTGGCCGGCAGACAACAACAGAGTATTCAGCTGCCACCAGAGGTTCCGGTTCTGCACCAGGAGGCTCCGCTGACAATCCCGGCCGGTGAACAGGTCTGGCAACTTAATCTGCCGGAGTGGCAAATCATTCTGCCGCAGAAAACCACACAGAATCTGAATTTGTCGGAATTAAAATTATTGCTGAAGCTGGCCAAAACGCCGGGGACAGCAATCTCACGCAAAGAACTGTATGCCGCCCTCGGTTTTAAACAATATGCACCGGAAACCCGCAGTCTGGATGTGATGGTGTCGCGCCTGCGTCGTCGCTGCAAAGCCGATGGCCAGGAAATGCCGATTAAAACCGTTCACAGTATCGGCTATTCCTTTAATGGTGCGATTGAGATTATCGGCAGCTCAGCCCTGGCCGAAGAAGTTGAGGGCATGTAGACCGCTACCGGCAAGCGGCCTCAGTTTCCGCCGGCAACCGACAGTGCCAGCAACTGGCTGATTTCATTCAGCGAGCGTCCACTGTCGGCACGCCACTGATCAAACGCCTGCTGCACTGTCGCCCGCGCTTTGGCAGAACCCGGCATGCTGTTGGTAACACCTTCAAGCTTCAGTGCGGCCAATACATCGTTGGAATAGATCGGCATATCCACCCCCATACGCCGCAGCCACAGCTGTCCGGTTTTGCCACCAAGACGGGCACCGGATTTTTGCAGGGTGGCGATATTAGCGCAGATATCTTCCGGCTGCCAGGCGGCAAAGAATGCGGCAACCGAGCCGTACTGTGCTTCCAGTCCGGCCAGATAATCGGCGTTACTCTGAATAGAACGGGTCTTGCTCCAGTGTTTGATCAGCCCGTCTTCCTTCATCATGGCTTCGAGCTGCTCGTCCGATAACTGACGGCAGTAGGCGAGATTAAATCCGCCAAATACCTGTTCAAAGCGCGGCCATTTATCGTCCACCACCTGCCAGCGGAAACCTGACTGAAACACCGCGCGCGAGGCTTCCGACAACCACTGTGGCGCCGGAATCTGCAACAGCTCTGCCGTGCTTTTGGGCTTCGTCAGGCGCGCTTTGACACTGGCTTCAGAATGGCGCGACAGCGCACGTTGTTCGATTTCACTGAAATGGCGGAAAGACATAGCACCCCTCGTAACTGCGGTCAGAAAACCCGTTCAGACTACCAGCATCCGCCACCGTGCGCGCACAAAAAAGCCCGCACAGTGGCGGGCTGAAGCAGATGCAGGAGGAATTCACATGCTCAGGTAGGCAATAGCAAACAGTAATACCGAGCTGACCAAAGTCGCCCACATATGCACATGCAACATTTCATGCTCGCTGAGCTCATGCTCAAAGGTTTCGGTGTCGTCCACGACAATAACCTCAATTGGCCGTCTGTGACCATTATTCTAGATCAGCTGTGAACAGGTGTTCTGCAATTTGCCGGGATTTTCGTAACCATCCTGTACTGTTTTGTAATCCGGCCACGTAAACGGCTCATTACACGCCCGGTACAGCCACTCAACACCATAAATCGCTTACTGGCGTCTGCGGGCTGAAGTGATGTGCAATCTGCGCCTGCAGCAGCTCAGCGCAGGCCAGGGCATCGGTCTGCGCATGATGCGGACGATAAAACGGCAGATGGTAACGGCGACGACAATCGGCCAGCCGTACCGAGTCGGGTTTGCGGCCACGTAAACGCTGCCAGAACCCCGGCTCACGGCGAAAACGGTATGCCAGCGCCATGGTATCGATCACCGGAAATTCGATTCCCTCCCCCAGCCGGGTCAGCAGTGCATTATTAAGAAAACGCCGCTCGATACTGCGGTGATGCGCCACCACCACGCGCCCGGCCAGCTGGGCCAGCAGGTCGTCCAGCACCTTGCTGAGATCCGGAGCTGCGGCAATATCGCTGTGGGTAATACCGTGCACCACGATGGATTCACTGGATAAGCGTGCCCGCGGCCGCACAATCCAGTGCACAGCACCGGCGCAGGAGATCCGTGCCAGCGTCATGGGCACCAGCCCGATGCTGACAATACCGCCCTGCTGCGGATCAAGACCGGTGGTTTCAAAGTCCATGGCCACCATAGGCACATCGGCAATGGCCGTGCTGCCGGCGGGTACGCCGGCCTGGTAATACTGTTGCAGAGCCGGGTGACGGGCAGCGGCGGCCAGTTCACGGAAACGGGCCGGCCAGTCTACCGCCGACAAATCTTCTCCGCTGAGACTGGATTCATTCTGCAACTGACTGCGGGGCAGATAAAACACGGCTTATACCGCCCGTCCGGGCTGATAACGGAACTTCAGAAACTTCTGCGCATTGCTGAGAATCTGGAAAGCGTCTTTCAGGTTTTTACGCTCAAAATCCGACAGATTTTCCGGCTCGATATTATTATCCGGCTCGGTTCCGGATTGCAGATCCAGCGCCTGATGCCGGATGCGCACCATGGCAATTAATTCCAGCGCGTCGCGTAAATCCGGGCCGTTACCCGGCGGTAAAATACCGGCTTCGATGATATCTTCCAGGCGTTCAAACGAATTATGCGCAGCAGAGCCAACCGCCAGCGCATGCACACGGATCAGATCGGCCAGCGGCGCCGTGCCACGTCTTTTCATATTGATGGAATTGGTATGCTTGCCATCGGTCTCCATCACAAAGCCTTTAAAAAATCCCAGTGGCGGCGTGCGCATTAATGCAGCGCGTGCCATACAGGCAAGAAAGCGCGAATTACTGCGTGCCTTACGCCGGATAAGGTCGTTCAGCATGTCGCTCCATTGGGTTTCGCCCCATACCCCTTCAAGATCAAAAAAGATGGCGCTGTTAAGCAGGAATTCCGGTGAGGGGCGTTCAATCCATTCGCTGAAATATTGTTCCCACACTTTTAATGGCTGGCGCCACTGGCGATTGGTGGCCATCACCTTACCTTTGCAATAGGTATAACCACAGGCCGCCAGCCCATCACACACAAAGGTCGCGAGATTGGAAAAATATTCATCGTGTAATTGCGGATCAAAGCGGTTATCCAGAATCAGGGCATTATCCTGATCGGTAACAATTAACTGCTCTTCCCGTGCCATGGAACCCAGCGCCAGAAAACAATAAGGCACCGGTGGCGGGCCGAATTTTTCTTCCGCCATTTCCAGCAGGCGTTGTTTAAAGCTGCGGCCAATCACCGCCATGGAGCCGCCAATCATGCGTGAATTAGCGTCCTCGGCCACCAGCCGGCTGAAGCAGGCGCGTACATCGCTGGCCAGTGCCGTCAGCTCTTCCACCGTTTGTGCATTAAAAATACTGCGCACCACAAACAGACTGTTCTGCGATTCATAACGGATAACATCCGCCAGCGCGATCACTCCCAGCGGTAATCCCTGTTTAATGACCGGCAGATGATGCACGTTATACCGCAGCATTAATAAGATGGCTTCGAACACAAACTGATTGTGCTCTACCTTGGTTAATTCGGCGGTCATGATATCGGTTACCGGCGTATCGAATGGCAACCCCGGCGTCACCAGCCGGTCGCGGATATCGCGGTCAGTCACAATGCCCACCAGACGTGACGCGGCCATCGGCTGATCATCCGAGGTGGTCACCACCAATAACGAGGAAACACCTTCTTCGGTCATACGGATAGCCGCTTCACGCGCCGTAGCACCGGCCGGTAAGAGTACCGGTTCGCGACTGACCAGCGTTTCAATGCGGGCCGTCATCAGCTCGTTAGCGTCTTCGCGCCGGGCAACGGCCTGACGCAGGCGGGTGCGGTCTTCCACCTCAACCTGATCGGCAAATTCTTCGTTATTATCAAATAATTCGGTAAATAAAGGCTCCGGAATCATATACACCAGCGTGTCTTCCAGCGCATAAACCGGAAAGCGCACACGCTTATTACGCAGCAAACCGAACTCGGCAAAAAAGCCGCCTTCGCTTAAGCGGTTATAAAGTTCGCCATTACGCCGGAATACCTCAACCGCGCCACTGCGGATCACATACCAGTCATTAATTTCGGCGCCGAATTCCAGAATCTGCTGTCCGGCTTTGAAATAGGCAATGCTGATCTGTACAGCGACCTGCTGCAAAACTTCATCACTCAGGCCGGTAAAGGGCTGGTGCTGACGCAGGAAATCAACAATTTCGATATGTTCTGCTTGCATGGCAATTCCGTAAAAAAACAACAGCACAGGAACCCCTGTGCTGTTGTTACTTATAGCCGCTTCAGGCCGCTTTAAGCCGGTTTAGGCTCAGAAGACAAACCTTTAATAATGGAAAAGGTCGCTACCAGTAAAACGATGGTAAAGGGTAATCCGCTCGACACCGCCATCGCCTGCAAAGCCACCAGCCCACCGCCAAGAATCAGGGCAATGGCCACCAGCCCTTCAAAGGTACACCAGAATACCCGTTGCGGGGTTGGCGCATCGACCTTGCCACCGGCAGAAATCACATCAATAACCAGTGAGCCGGAATCCGATGAGGTAACAAAAAACACGATCACCAGAATAATACCGATAAAGGACGTGATCTGCGCTAACGGCAATGCATCCAGCATGGCAAATAACTGCAGCGGCAGTGCCGATTCTGCGGCGGTTTTGTAGCCGTCCTGAACGTACTGTTCAATTGCGGTGCCGCCAAATACCGTCATCCATAAAACACAGGCGGCCGATGGCACCAGCAATACCGACACCATAAATTCACGCACCGAACGGCCACGGGAAACACGGGCGATAAACATACCGACAAATGGCGACCAGGAAATCCACCAGGCCCAGTAAAAGGCTGTCCAGCCGGAGGTGAAATTCGCATCCTCCCGCCCAACCGGATTGGACAGCGCCGGTAGGTTCTGGAAATAGGCCAGCATATTGTCAAAAAAGCCGGTCACAATCGCCAGTGTCGGGCCAACGATAATGACAAACAGCAGCAACAGAATGGCCAGTATCATATTGATTTCAGAAAGACGCTTAACCCCGGCGTCCAGACCGGCAACCACCGACATCATGGCAATAGCGGTAATACCAATCACCAGTACAACCTGCGTGGTATTGCCTTCCGGCAGGCCAAATAAATAATGCAGACCGGAGGCTGCCTGAGAAGCCCCCAGACCCAGCGATGTGGCCAGACCAAACAGCGTTGCCAGTACCGCGATAATATCAATGATATGCCCTGGCCAGCCCCAGACACGCTCGCCCAGCACCGGGTAAAACACCGAGCGGATAGTCAGGGGTAAACCTTTATTAAACGAAAATAACGCCAGCCCCAGCGCCATAATTGCGTAAATAGCCCAGGGGTGAAGTGCCCAGTGATAAATGGTTGCCGCCATACCCAGACGGGCCGCCGCTTCGGCGTCACCCGCCGCAGCTCCCAGCGGAGCCCAATCGGTGCGTACGCCATTTTCTGTACTGATACCGGCAAAGGAACTGCCGAAGTGTGAAAGCGGCTCAGATACGCCGTAGAACATCAGGCCGATCCCCATACCAGCGGCAAACAGCATGGAGAACCAGGCGGTATAGCTGTAATCGGGGGTGGCTTCGGTGCCGCCTAAGCGAATGCGCCCCAGCGGCGAAACAATCAAACCAAGACAGACAATCACAAAAATATTACCGGCACTGAGGAAGAACCAGCTCAGGTTGGTGGTCAGCCAGCTGCGGATGCTGCCGAACAGTGGTTCAACCTGATTGTGAAACAGCAGAGTCAGCAGCACAAAAGCGATAACTGTCAGACCCGACACCGCAAACACGCGGTTGTGGATATCGAGCCCAAAAGGGCCAACATTGACAATGATGTTGTCCTGACCGACCTGATAATCAGTGTCGATCGGATTCACATCGCCATCGGGGATCATAGGATCATTTTTTTCAGCCATTGCGGCCAGCCTCCCGTGGTTTATTCAGACCTGCTTATTGCTTACGCGCAGGCTCGGATTTCAGGCGCCGATACAGGATCGGGCAAGTGCATACCAGACTGCTTCACCGGGAAGAAATGCCTGCCAGGGCATCAGTCTGATACAGAAAATGGCCTGAACAGCCTAGCAAAAAGGAAGGTGTTGGGCAAAAAACGCCCCTGAACTTTCAATAACCACGGCCATTCCAGCCGAAGTGAGGGCTAACAAATACGGGGGAGAGAGCAACAGCAGACAGTCAGAAAGGCAACCTCAGCGCGTCAGAAAATTCTGCACCGCGGTGATCTGATCACGTGCCATCAGCATCGGTGCATGGCCGATTCCGGGAAACTCAACCAGCTGGGTATCGTTATGCTGCAGCATGCTGCGCGCCGTTTCGGCCAGCAGTAAATCGGATTCGGCACCACGGATCACCAGCACCGGGCAGTGCACCGCACTCCAGACTGCCGACAAATCCACATCCCCGGTCACCGCGGCAAAGCCATCGGCAATGGCCGGGTCGTAACGCAGGCATAATCCATCGTCACAGCTCTCAGTGCCATGCAGCGCCAGATGCGCCCATTGCTCATCGGTCAGCGGGCCGAAAGGCTGTGCTACCTGACGCAAATACTGTTCGGCTTCGCCAACATGAGCAAAATGCGGCGCTTTGCCCACATACTGCCCCAGCCGTGCCAGCGCACTGTAGGGAATAAAGGGCCCGACATCATTCAGCACCAGCTTGCCGATGGTGTCACCGGGAGCAGCGGCCAGCATCATGCCGATCAGTCCGCCCATCGAGGTGCCTACCCAGTCACAACGGCTGACAGCAAATTCGCTGAACAGATGGGCCAGCAGCTGCTGCATCTGTGCGATATACAGCGGATAACCGTACAGCGCCGGCTGTTGCAGCCAGTCGCTGTCACCACGCCCCAATACATCCGGGCAGATCACACGGTAATGTTCAGCCAGTTTTTCGGCCAGCGAATCGAAGTCGCGGCTGTTACGGGTCAGGCCATGAACACAGAGCAGCAAGGGCTGTTGTTCGTGCAGGCTGTTATGCCAATGCATATAGGCCATGCTGCGCGTCCCTTCCGGGGTCTGAATGTCCAGCCGGTGTTGGCTGTGCAGAATGCTCATAATCTCTCCCTGCCTGAAATAGCGGCAAATACCGCAAGCGCTGTCTGTGTCAGCTCAGGTTTTGTGTTAACCACTGCTGTACCTGGGCGTAGGGCTGTTGTTCGAGCCTGCCCATGGCTCCCAGCGAGCGGGCTTTTATCTTGCTCAGCCAGGGCACATAAATACCACATAAATAGCGGGTTAACAGCTCGATGGAGGCCGGCTGGCCGAATTGCGCCTGAATAGCCTGCTGCACCGGAGCACAGAGCGCACACGCATCCAGTCCGCTGAAATTACCCTGCGTATTGCGTACCGGCCACGGCTGATGTTCACCACGACATACCGAGCAGCGACCGCAATCTTCACTCAGGTTATCGCTGAAATAACCGGCCAGTGTACGGCTTATACAACGCGGCTGACGGAACAGCTCCAGCATATGCTGTATACGCTGAATTTCGCTCTGCTGTTTGGCGGCAAAATGCTGATATAAATCGTTGGCCAATGCCGGCTGCAATAATGCAGTATTTACCCGGTAAACATCAGTCATCTGTTTGCTTTCCAGCTGCAGCCAGCCTTTTTCCTGACAGTATTCCAGCGCCCGCAGTGCGCGCAGCCGCGGCGGTACATCGCTGCCTGTCTGAGTCTGAGCCAGCGCTTGCTCCAGTGCCGGAATATTCAGTGTGTACCAGCTGCGGCCTTTATCGCTGCTGTTGAATACCGTACGCAGAAACTGCTGCGGCTCCGGCTGAAAATGCGCCAGCAATTCTTCTTCGTTACTGTTAAGGCGGTATTTATATTCGGCAAAATAGCTGTATTGCGAGGTTAATACGCCGCGCATTTCCAGATTAACCAGCAGGGTTTTTAACGGTAATAAACGGATATTGCTGGCCGCCGACAGCGGTGTCATCAGCACTTCCCACTGACCATTCTGGGTTTGTGCACTGATCGTCTGCAGCACCTGCTGAATACTGCTCTGCTCCGGCGTATCACCGTAGACAAAGTTCTCCAGCACCGTCAGGCCCGATTCATCACCGAGCATAATGCAGTCCGAGGCTTTGCCGTCGCGTCCGGCACGGCCGATTTCCTGACTGTAATTTTCGATGGATTTTGGCAGGTCGTAATGAATCACCTGGCGGATATTGCTTTTATCCACGCCCATACCAAAGGCAATGGTGGCCACAATCACCGGAGTATTGCCGCGCATAAAACGCTGCTGAATCGCATCGCGCTCTTCGTGACCAATACCGGCATGATAGGCTTCAACGGCAAAAGGCAACTGAGCGTTCAAGGCGGCGGCGACTTCCTCGGCGGTATTCTGCAGGGTGACATAAATAACCGCGGCAAAATCCTCGTGTTTTTCTGCACTCTTTTTCGCCAGATAATTCAGCCAGGTGGCGCACTTGGCAACGCGCTCATGCTCTGCCGTTGGCTGTGCCAGTAAGCGTAAATTCGGCCGGTAAAAGCCGGTGCAGACCACATGCTCAGGTTTAATAGCAAAATGCTTTTGCATATCGGCAATCACAGCGGTGGTTGCCGTAGCCGTTAACAGCAACACCTGTGGAATAGCAAATTCACGGCAGTAATCGGGTAGTTTTAAATAATCCGGGCGGAAATTATGCCCCCACTCAGAAATACAGTGCGCCTCATCGACCACCAGCAACGAGATGGGAATCTGCTGAATAAACTGGCGGAAGCGTTCATTTTTAAGGCGTTCAACCGACACCATTAAAATTTTAATGCTGCCGCTGCGCACGCCGTTCATCACTTCCTGTGCTTCGTCGCGGCTCTGGGTAGAATCAATGGTCGCTGCGGCAATACCCTTGCTGCGTAAAAACTGCACCTGATCCTGCATTAATGCCAGCAGAGGCGAAATCACCAGCGTTAAATTTGGCAGTAATAAGGCCGGCAGCTGATAGCAGAGCGATTTACCGGAACCGGTCGGAAAAATAGCTGCGGCCGAATGCCCGGCCAGTAACGCCTCAACCACCGGCTGCTGACCGGGACGCAACGCTGAAAAGCCAAAGTGTTGCTGCAGTGCGGCCTGCCAGTTCATATTTGTCATCGTTAATTAATCCTTATGATCAGACGCATTTTTGTGCGTTTGATGCTTGCGGTAAGTCAGCGGGCTGCAGTTTTGCCAGCGTTTAAAAGCCCGTGAAAAAGTGCCCTGATTGCGGTAACCCAGCAGCATGGACACTTCCAGCAGACTAAGGCGGTTATCGGCCAGATACTGGCAGGCTAATTGTTCACGGGTGCGATCCAGTAACGCTTTCCAGCTCAGATTTTTTTCATCCAGCCGCCGCTGTAAGGTTCTTACCGAGCAATACAGGCGCGGCGCCAGCGATTCGATCGTCGCTTCTCCTTCCGGCAGCAAACGCACCACTTCCGCCTGCAGCTGGCGCAGAAATTCATCCGGCTCCGGCACCGCACGCAACATCGACAGCGCCTGCTCTTCCAGCAGATGCCGTAATCCCGGCTCACCGCGCATTAATGGCAGGCTCAGAACATCAACGCTGAATACCAGACGGATGCGGTCGCTTTCCATCAGCACCGGACAGGCAAAAAAATCTTCCAGCGCCTGCAGCTGCTGCGGGTTACAGCGATGACTGAAGTGCACCTGCTGCAGGGCAACATCACGCACCAGATTCTGCCGGGTAATATGCACCAGCGCGGCAATGGCTGTTTCGTCCACCAGCGCCATCCCCGGTAACGGCTGCCAGGCGATTTCCACACACTGAGTGCTATCCACGCTGCGGCTGTGAATCTGCGCCACCGAAGCACCATAAAATAAACGCTCAAAGCGCTGATAACTCAGCAGCGCCTGACCGAGATTGTCGCAGGCCGCCGCGAGATAACCCAATACGCCGGTATGCTGAAGCGTCACCAGGCGTGCTAACGCCAGCGAGGCGGCCTGATCCTGCGGACGCAGGGCAAAAGCCGCTTCCAGCATCTGCGCCCAGTCGTTAATCGGCACATTGTCGGTCGGCCCGTAGGCTGCAACCGCTGCGCGCAATGCCGGGGCATCCAGCCCGTTCTGATCAAGCCAGTCGGTAAGCAGCCGGATCCAGCTGCCGGTGACACGGACAATACCTGCATTCTGTGGAGTTGGCATGAAATGCTAAAAACCTGGCACGAGAAAGTCATCTTGCTTTTCAGTTTCCCGGTAGATTGGCCAGCATGTCAAACCCAGCGGAGAAAAAGATGGAAGACTTCTTACACGCCCTTGTGTTTATCGTTCTGGCCGGCCCGGTATTTTTTGCCGTGATGTTTGCCGAACGCGCCTGGCTGATACGTCAGGGAAAAACCGATGCCTACGACCTGAAAGAATCGGCGGCCAATATCGGCACCGGCCTGATTTATAAAGTGCTTGATGCGCTGTCGATTATTTTTATTGGTTCCGTGATTTATCTGGCCGTACAGAGCTATGGCTTTCAGTGGCAGTCATCATCACCGCTGCTGAATTTTATTCTGCTGATGGTGCTGGTCGATTTTAATTTCTACTGGGTGCACCGCTTTATGCATAAAGTACGTTACGGCTGGGCCGGCCATTGGGTACACCACAGTTCTGAGCGTTTTAATTTTTCCACCGCACTGCGACAAACCCCGGTTGTGTCTTTTAACGGTATTATGCTGGTTGCTATGCTGCCTGCGGCGGTGATTGGCTTCAGTCTCGAACAGGCGGTGATTGCTCTCGAACTTAACCTGTTCTTCCAGTTTTTTGTCCATACCGAAGTAGTACGCAAACTGCCATACTGGTTTGAATTTGTATTTAATACACCGTCGCACCACCGAGTGCATCATGGCAGTAACCCAAAGCAGATCGATACCAATTTCGCCGGTGTGCTGATTATCTGGGATCGTTTATTCGGCACCTTTGTCGATGAAAAATACGCCGGCGAAATCCGTTATGGCGTCGATTTCCGCCCAGCTAACAGTCTGAATCCGTTTCGGTTAGTGATCGCCGAGTTTGTCAGTATGTGGCGCGATATTCTGCACTACCGCGATATCCGCATTCTGTGGAAGCACCCATCCTGGGTAGAAGAGCATTACGGCCGCAGATAAGGCATTTAAGAGAAGGACTTGAAGAGAAGAACTTGAAGATAATTATTCAAGACTCCGGGTTCAATACGCTGACTTACAGCGTATTGAACAACGCCGGAATAACTCCGCAGGCTATTGCGCCGAAGTCATCCCTTTCACCATAGACAACAGGCTTTCAGGATGAGCGTTGGATACTAATGTGTAACTGATTCCCTTATGGTTAAAGGCTAAATGCGCAAAGAGCGGAAACTGGCTGAGCAGCACCGGTGTATTGCCAATGGTCAGCGGCACGGCGGGTACGGTTACCGGCTGGCTTCCCTCTGGTGTGGCAATCGCAAGCAGAAAGAATTTATCGCCATAGTAATAAGCCGCACTGCTGTTGCTTTGCTGATAAAACTTACGCTGAGAGAAACCCCAGGTATTATTTTTATCCTCCGGCCAGACAATGTTGTTAGCAGTCTTTTTACTCAGCTCTTTCTGCGACAGAGCTTTCTTACTTAAATCCAAAACCCTTACCTGAGTACTCTGCGGCAAGTTAATCTCCGGCAGTGTCAGGCCTTCTTTATTAAATTCGATGCTGTTGTTTCTGATGGTCGATTCAACACCATTGTTAAATACAAAGCGGGCCTGCATAAACAGGGAGTGATGATAATCGACAAAGGCTTCTATCTTTCTGATTTCATCGCTTTCATCCCTGGCGACAAAGTCGATACCGACCGCCAGACGCTCAGCAACGTGAATAGAGGGCGTAAAGGTCTGCTCGTAGTGCTCTTTGTTGAACAGATAGATATCTTTGATTGTCTCCAGAGAACCACCCGCCTGATAAGCCTCAAGCCCTCTGACGATGAATGCCCGCTGGTTCGGTTTATCATACAGGGTGATGACCCCGACATGCTGGCTCACTTCAATACCGCTGAGAGAATCTGGCTGCAGCACCTGCTGATAAAAGCCATCCGTTTTTTTGAACAGCACATCACTGATAACCGCAGCACCAGCGCCCGCCTGCGTCTGCTCTGTTTGCGCCTGATAGTTATCAAACTTGGCCAGATTATCGTGGGTGCGGTTGATCCAGAAGCGGTCTTCACTGTTTGTACCGGCATTAATATCCGCCAGACTGGCAGGGCTTAAGACAGCAGCACCAAGACAGAACGCCAGCCCGCTGTTGGTAACAAAGCGAGTAATAAAACGAGAGATCAAAGAACGAACATCCATATTCCAGCCCTTAAGTGATTATCCGGATGCTCACCCTAGCATGATTTGTGGAGCGGAGAACACAGCAACGTAATCAGGTTTTTACCTCAGTCTCAATACGCCGATGGACTGCTTATACTAGCGGAAATGTATTATCAGAGAGCGCCTTAATCCAGCGTTCTGCCTGTATATCGGCCATAGCCAGCAAGCATCTTCGTTATCATCAAGCATCGCCTACTGCCATTTGGGTGTAGCGTTTTAGAGTGGGTGTCCTGCTAATTTCTCTGAAGTTTTCGCCATTTATGCGCCTTATCTGATTTTTTATTACATAATGCCTGCGTATTTTGGTGGTGGAAGATCATTCTACGTTAACGTTAATCACGCGATTTATATTATCGCCACTCGTCTCTTTCAAATCGCTCAAGCACCTCAGCCGGACAGAGTTTGCTGGCCGTTATTTGCAAACCAGTAATTTCAGACAAATCATCCATGGCATCAAAGAACTCCCTTCTGTTGGAAAATTCATCCAGGCCCAGATTGCCTAACAGCGAATAATAATTGTCGCCATAATGGGCAATGCCCTGACGATTCAGAACCAACACTGGGTAAACCATAAAGGTGGTTTGGTTACCGGCACTGGTTGCGGTTGCTATTCTGAACATCAGACAGATTTTATTCACATCATCAAAACGGATTTCAGTGATGCTTTCTTTATAAAGACGGACCTTATGCTCCACCAGACGGTCTTTCTCAATAAGAATATGAAGCCTGTAACGTAACATCAGAAAACCCGGAATAAGAAATATAGCAACCGCAATAAAAACCATCCCCCACATCGACGGGGACGATAGTGGTTCGAATGCACTCGCCAGCAGGAATGCCAGCCCAATACCGATAAGCACCTTACCCCAGAGATGAACACTCTTGGCAAATGGCGAGTCTATTTCAATGAATCCCTGATCTTTATTTATGCTGATCATAAATACCTTCCCTATACTTAAATCCTAAGAGCTATTCATAGCCAAAGACACTTACCAGATCCCCCCTATCACGTCAGCAGGGCAATCTTTTGAGAATATATCTAGGCCTGCTAATCGCAACGAGACGGACATAAAATCGCACACCTAAAAGCTCGCCAGCAGAAAACAGCCGCGACAATCAATATGAATTACCGATCTGACGTGCATCGTAAATAAGTAACGGCAACCCTAATCTGTGGAAATACTCTTCGATGTCGGTATCTCAATCCTGTTAATTAACGACACCAGCACAAAGCTCAGCAGCATCAGTAAATACCAGGAAGACAGCTTGGCCAGCGGCACCATTTGCCAGCCATTCTGCTGATTGGGGTAAATCCAGATATTGGTGTAGGTGGCGATATTTTCTGCCAGCCAGATAAACAGGGCTACCAGCAGCCAGCCAACCAGTAACGGCATATGGCGGTGCTCGCGGTGCATACGGAAATAAATATGGGTGCGGGCAAATAAAACGATGGTTGCGCCCAGCAGCAGCCAGCGCAGATCCACAATAAAATGATGACTGAAGAAATTCAGGTAAATCAGAACCACCAGAATAATGGTCCAGCGGCGGCGCGGGTAATACGAATAACGGAAATCGAATATCCGCCATACGCGGGCAATATAGCTGCCCACCGCGCTGTACATAAAGCCGGTAAACAGCGGTACATTGCCGATGCCAAATACATAATCTTCGGGGTAAACCCAGGAGCCGATGGCGTCTGAGGTTTTGAATAATTCCATCACGGTGGCCACCAGATGGAATACAACAATCACCCAGGCTTCGCGCAGGGTTTCCAGCTTAAAGGCCAGTAAAAGCAGCTGAAAGGCGATAGCCGCGAGAAAGATAAAATCGTAACGGTGTAGGGATTCAAGCGGGTACCAGTAACGGGTAACGATCATTACCAGTAATAGGAATCCGCCGAACAGGCAGGCATAGGCCTGCTTCAGACCAAATAACCAGAATTCGTGCAGCCAGTCCCTGGCGCGATGATAGTGCACGGTTTATTTCTTAACCGGTTCTTTCAGCGCTAACGGACTGATATTACGGCTGACCAGCAAATCCTGTGCTTTGTTCATCTTTGAGCGGTCAGTAAAGGGGCCGACAAATACACGGTGCCAGGTGCTGCCATTAACGGTCGATTCCTGACGGTAGGCATTCAGGCCTTCGAGCAGCAGGCTGGCGCGCAGGCGCTCGGCATCGTCAGCAGAGCGGAAAGAACCGGCCTGTAAACGATAGGTGTAACTGACTTCGGCATCTTTGGGTGTCGATTTATACACATCGACTTTAGGTACTTCGACGGTCTGCTTTTCCAACAACTGGTAAAATTCATAGCTGGGTTTGGCGACTTCTTTTGCCGCTTCTTCTTTGGCTTTTTCCACGCCCAGTTTCAGCGCTTTTTTGGCATCGCCTTTTACGGCTTCCAGTTCATCGCCGGCGGGAATAGTCGCCAGATACAGAATAAATCCGATAAAGGCGACTGCCAGTGTTGGCGTGGTTACCCACACCCACTTGGGAATACGACTTGCGCTGTCCGACATTTCGTTGTCCTGTTATGTAGTGCCCATTAACACTTATTAAAGGCGCTGATTTCTGGTGTAGCGTACGCCGTTAAGACAAGGCGAAGTCGGGCGAGAAAGCGGAGCCTACATATTCGTAAGTATTCGCTTCGCTCCCCCTCCGGGCCGTCTGTCCAGACGTTCTGGTAAACCAGTGAGCATTTCGAGCACGACTTCAACGCCGTATTAACAAGTACGGTAGCCAGAGCAGTTACATTTCCTGCGGCGCAGAAACACCTAATAACCCCAAACCATTGCTGATCACCTGACGCACGGCTTCCGCCAGTGCCAGACGGGCGTTACGCACATCGGCATCGTCCACCAGGGTTTTTTCTGAGTTGTAGTAGGTGTGGAAATCACCGGCCAGATCACGCAGGTAATTCGCCACGCTGTGCGGCTCGTGATTATTGGCAGCCACTTTAACGATTTCCGGGAAACGGCCCAGTTTTACAATCAGGTCTTTTTCGCTTTCCAGTTCCAGTTTTGGCAGTGCCGCCAGGCCTTCAGCCAGCGTCCAGCTCTGACCCGCTTCCGCCAGTTTACGGAAAATAGAGCATACACGGGCATGGGCGTACTGGATGTAGTAAACCGGGTTATCGGACGACTGTGAACGCGCCAGGTCGATATCGAAGGTTAACTGGCTGTCGGCTTTACGCGCGGCCAGGAAGTAACGGGTAGCATCGCGGCCCACTTCGTCGATCAGATCGCGCAGAGTCACATAGCTGCCGGCACGCTTGGAAATTTTCACTTCTTCGCCGCCACGCATTACCGTCACCATCTGGTGCAGCACGTAGTCTGGCCAGCCTTTTGGAATACCGGCATTCAGCGCCTGCAGACCGGCGCGCACACGGGTAATGGTGCTGTGGTGGTCGGCGCCCTGCTCGTTCACCACACGCTCAAAACCACGCTGCCATTTGTCGAGGTGGTAGGCTACGTCCGGAACAAAGTAGGTGTAACCGCCGTCTTTTTTGCGCATTACGCGGTCTTTGTCATCACCGAAATCGGTGGTGCGCAGCCACAGTGCGCCGCCGTCTTCGTAGGTGTAGCCATTGTCGATCAGGGTTTTTACTGCGGCTTCGACTTTGCCTTCGCTGTACAGGGAAGACTCGAGGAAATACACATCGAAATCGACGGCAAAGGCTTTTAAATCCAGATCCTGTTCGCGACGCAGATAAGCCACGGCAAAGTGACGAATGGCTTCCAGATCGTCGGCGTCTTTGGCTCCGGTAAAGCTCTGGTCGGCAGATTCAACGGTATCGCCGTTCATATAGCTGTTGGCCAGTTCGACGATGTAATCGCCACGGTAGCCGTCTTCCGGCCAGCTGGCATCGTCCGGGGTCAGGCCTTTGCAGCGCGCCTGTACCGACAGCGCCAGATTGTTAATCTGCGCACCGGCATCGTTGTAATAAAATTCACGCGTTACATCCCAGCCAGAGGCATCGAGCAGACGGCAGATACAATCGCCAACGGCAGCACCACGGCCGTGGCCGATATGCAGCGGTCCGGTCGGGTTAGCCGACACAAATTCCACCTGCACTTTGCGCCCGGCGCCATCGTTGTTGCGGCCGTAGGCTTCTTTCTGTTCCAGCACGGCTTTTACCAGACTGGCGGTCGAGGCATCGCTCAGATAGAAGTTAATAAAACCCGGACCGGCAATTTCAACTTTTTCTACCAGCGTGTTGGCCGGCAGGGCATCCACCAGCAGCTGCGCCAGTTCGCGCGGATTTTTACCAGCAGGCTTGGCCAGCATCATCGCCAGGTTAGTGGCCAGATCGCCGTGGGCTTTGTCGCGGGTGTTGTCGATCTGGATGCGCGGTTCGAGATCAGTGGGAAGGGTTCCCTGGGCCTTAAGAGAGGCGACGGCAGCGGACAAAAGCTCAGCAATTTGCGGTTTCATAGAGGAAATCTGGCCTGATTAATTTGTGTTCAGAAGATGTTTTCAGAAAAGGGCGCGATTATCGCAAAAATGCCGGTTTGGGTGAAGGGCGCCGGGGAGATTTAACCAGTAAGGGCCTGTTAACACTAAGTTAACCCAGCCTGCTGAGATCCCGCTCTTCTCAGAGCAAGGAAAGAGAGTTGATATTGTCAGGAACATTCATACTCCTGATCCTGCAGGCTCAGAACAGATGGGTAGCAGGCCAATGAAAGACGATCGACGAGACTTATTGGAAAAGCGGTCCTCAGCCCGAAGGGTTATGGCTAAAAATCCCTCATCCTGCGTTGCTGTTCGTTTGCTTAACCCGTTAGGCCACACT
>NZ_DDCJ01000011.1:0-14987 GCF_002335285.1 Thalassolituus sp. UBA2009 | reverse complement strand
GAAATTTTTAGCCGATAACAGGCAGGTTTAATTAGTATTAACAGGCCCTTGCATAAACACCTGTTTTTACAGCAAAAATGCTGTTTAGCCCCAGCTTATACGCAACTTTCCCGCAGTTAACTCACAAAGTTATCCACATTTTATTTTTTGTAAACACCGGCGTAAACGCCGCGCCATAACACAGCAACATCGCTCATCCTACTGATTTTTATTACAAAATTTTCTTGCCAGCGCTTGCCATCCGTGGTCTGCGGCTGAATTCGTACAGGCGTTTAAAATTCGCACGATCTGACAACAACGCCCACAGAAAGTGCCCTGCAGCCCCTTACCCCAAACTTGTCCACGTTTTTATCCACAGAATCTCTGGATAACATTTACATCTGGCGCAGCGGGCTGATCGTTGTGGATACAGGGCAGGAATCGCAGGCATAAAAAAGCGGAAGCTGCTTTCGCACCTTCCGCTTATGCGGTCGCGTCAACAAAACCGGGAGGACCGGGAATTACGCCAGTGCGGCGATTTCCTGACCGGCAGCTGCCAGAGCGGCATTCTTGCTGTCGTCGCCCAGGTTCAGACCTTCGGCATAGACAAAGCGCACATCGCTCAGACCGATAAAGGAGAAGATGGTGGTCAGGAACGGCGTCTGGGTATCGGCCGGAGTGCCTTTGTACAGGCCACCGCGGGTCGCCAGAATATGCACCGGTTTGTTATCGAGCAGACCCACCGGGCCGGTCTCGGTGTACTTGAAGGTGATACCGGCACGGCATAAGAAGTCGAGGTAAGACTTCATCTGCGCCGGAATGGTGAAGTTGTACATAGGCACGCCCACGACTACTTCGTCAGCTGCTTTGATTTCGGCGATCAGGGCATCGGAGTACGCCACAATGCTTTGCTGCTCGGTTGTACGCTGTTCAGCCGGGGTCATAAAGGCACCAACGCTGTTGGCATCCAGATAAGGCGGAACGTCTGTGGCCAGATCGCGAATCACAACCTCGCCGTTCTGGTTAGCGGCTTTCCAGCCGGCGATGAATTTTTCGGCCAGCTGGCTGGACTGACCGTGGTCGCCGAAGATGCTGCCTTTGATATACAGAAGTGTTGCCATGTTTGTGCTCCTCAATATGAGTGATCGCAGGAATTGAGGGCATTGTGATTCAGACGGATTCGATTAAAAATCGCAAAAATCCGCATATATCTTTCTAAAAAGTTGTTCCTTTGCAGAGAGCAGCAGGCACATCGGCTGATTTTGTCTGGCGCCACACGATTTCTCGTTCCTACGCTCTGCGTGGGAATGCAACTGTACCAGCAAGGGCTACCACGCAGAGCGTGGGAGCCAGGTGAAAAGCGTGGGAGCCAGGTGAGGAATTTCCTCGTTCCTACGCTCCGCGTGGGAATGCAACCGTGCCAGCAAGGGCTACCACGCAGAGCGTGGGAGCCAGGTGAGGGTTAATAATGCAGCAGGCCCATCGGCCGATTTTTGCACTCAGCCCACCCGCACCAGCGCGCCTTTTTCCCAGCCCAGCCGTCCGGTGCGCACCTTTTGCCGCTGAATTCCGGGCACCGGCGCCAGCATAAACAGGTCGCCATTGCGCCCGGTAAGAGTACGCGGTACGCCGCAACCTTTGGCCAGTGCGGCGTGGGCTTTCATATGCACTTCTTCGCCATGCACCGGGATGGCGATTTCCGGCTGCACCCAGCGGTATAAAGTCTCCAGCTCTTCCTGTGCCGGGTGGCCGGAGGCGTGAATCGGCAATTCGGCATCGTCGGCGGTAATCACTTCCACACCGATGCTGTGCAGCTGGTCGATAATGCCCTGAATAGCTTCTTCGTTGCCGGGAATGGCACGGGCGCTGAAGATCACCCGGTCGCCGGGCTCCAGTTCAAAATCCGGATGGGTGCCAGCAGCAAGACGGCGCAGCGCGGTATGCGGTTCGCCCTGGCTGCCGGTCGCCACCGCCAGCACTTCGTGGCGCGGTAAATAGCCCAGATGCCCGGTATCGACCGAGCCGGCACTGAACGGCCAGACACCCGCACGCTTGGCACACTGATGCATATTAATCATTGAGCGGCCATAAAGGCCCATATAACGGCCGGTGTCGTCCGCCACATGGGACAGGGTTAACAGACGCGCAATATTGCTGCCGAAACAGGTAACGATAACCCGCCCTTTGGCGCTTTCGATGTAATGGCGCAGGCCATCGTAGAGATCGCCTTCCGAGGCGGAATGCCCGGCCACGGTGGCATTGGTGGAATCGCACACCATCGCCAGCACACCTTCCTGCGCCAGACGGGTAAAGGTTTCCTGTTTATAGCCGTGGCCCACCACCGGCTCGGGGTCGAGCTTCCAGTCGCCGGTATGAAACACATTGCCGGCGGCGGTGCGGATCATCAGCGCATTCGGGTCGGGTACCGAATGCGTTAAGGCTAAAAATTCCACCTCAAACGGGCCGATGGCAACACGCTCGCCGGTTTCCGGCACGATGATTTTTACCTGATGCAGCAGGCCATGTTCGGCCAGTTTCTTTTTCAGCACTTCGGCGGTAAAGCGCGTGCAATACACCGGGCAACGCAGCTTGTGCCACAGATAGGGCACCGCGCCGATATGATCTTCGTGGGCGTGGGTAATAATTAAACCGGCCAGCTGATCTTTACGCGCGGCAATAAATTCCGGATCGGGCATTTGCGTATCCGGCTCGCCCGAATGGTGGCGAGTGCCATCGGCGCTGACCCGCCCCGGCTTGGGAAAAGTCACGCCGCAATCAACCATCAGCCACTGATCGTCGTGGCCGTAAAGATTCATGTTCATGCCGATCTCACCGGTGCCGCCAAGGGGCAGGAAGAAGAGATCGTGTTCGCTGGGGCTCATGGCTTTTCCTGACTGGCTTCCTGACAAGGCGCACTATGCGCGGCATTAATATATTTAATAACGAGTATACCGACTGCCAGACTTTATTCAGCCCGTAAAACCCTCAGCCGGTTACTAAAGTCCACTTGTTCACGCTTAAGCCCGGCCTTAGACTCCGCGCTACTGATTGATCGCTCGACAGGCTCTCGCCGCGACTCGCTGTTTACGGATTCATCCACAGATTCACGACCCGCAGATTCTGCTATGACACTTTCCCCTCTTAACACGCTGGTGCTGCGTACTTCGCTACCGGTGATGTTTGGCTATTTGCCCTTAGGCGCGGCCTTCGGCGTGCTGTTCAGCGAGCTCGGCTACCACTGGCTGTACGCCACGGCGATGGGGCTGTTTATTTACGCCGGTGCCGGACAATTTCTGGCGGTGGGATTACTGGCTAATCAGGCAACGCTGACCGAAATGGCGGTGGCCACCCTGCTGATTAATTCGCGCCATATTTTTTACGGCCTGTCATTAATCAGCCGTATGCCCAACCGTGGCTGGCGCCGCCTGTATCAGATTTTTGGCCTCACCGATGAAACCTACTCACTGATTACTGCCACCCACCTGCCGGCGAATATAGACCGCGGCCAGTTCCAGCTGCGCATTACTGCGCTGAACCAGCTGTACTGGATAATTGGCTGCACCCTTGGCGCCTGGCTTGGCAGCCAGCTGGAATTCAACACCGCCGGTATCGCCTTTGTATTACCGGCGCTGTTTATGGTGCTGACCATCGAACAGTACAAACACCTGCGCGATATCCGCCCTTTTGTTGCCTCCCTGCTGATTGGCTTCGGCACATTGCTGCTGATCAGCCGCGAACAGATGCTGCTGATTGCCATTCTGCTCAGCCTCAGCGTACTGATGATGCAATACGCCGCGCGCCGCACACATAAGAGGCCTGAAGCATGAACGAATTCTGGTATCTGAGCAGTGTGATTGCGCTGCTGGCAGGCGTTACCTTCCTGACCCGCGCCCTGCCTTTTATGGTACTCGGACGGGTGGCCGACCACCCGTTGCTGGAACACCTCGGCCGTTTTCTGCCGCCCATCGTCATGGTGCTGCTGGTAATTTATTCGTTTAAAAACGACGTGGCATTCTCGCTGGATTTTCTGCCCGAACTGGGCTGCCTGCTGCTGGTAACGGCGCTGCACCTGGCGTTCCGCCAGGCGCTGATCAGTATTGTGGGTGGTACAGCTGCGTATATGCTGCTGGTGCAGATGGGGGTGGGTTAATTAGCCTGAGCTTTAAACGACGTTAATACGGTGCTTTGCGAAAAACACAGTCGCGATGAAACTCTAAAAAAACTAAATGTTGCTGCGCGAGGTGTATATTCATATCGCTTCGAATGCCCAACACATCCGGGTGAGATAACTGTGGTGAAAGCACAATATCACCGTTATTTTTAAAGCTAATAAATCCACCATCGAACGCTTTATCCAGCGTAGGTAAAAGAAGCAAGCCGTTAAAGTGATCAAGCTTTTCCGCGTTGCTAGACACACGCCAAGGTTTAATATGCGATGCGACCAAAAAGCTAACATCTTGATAGCCCGTCACCGCGCATCCTTGCCAATAGCCGATAAGCCTTGTGCGAAAATCCCCCTGCCCTATGCGAGTTTTAACGAGACGACTTTTTTCGGTTTCACTGATATTAGGTTGTCGAAAAATATCATCAATGTCGGCTTCTATATCCGAGTCAAACCCCGCTTTTAAATAATCAGCAAAGCGATTCAAAGCACTGCTGTACATCGAATTACCAACCGTGTTGCGCTCAACAAAAATTGGTAATTGCTTCAGCTGCTCTGCCACAACATGAAATTGAGCGAGTCCAGAAATAGAAGTTAGAGGACCGTCGACCAAACCCGCACTTTGCGCCCATTCAGACATAACGCCCTGTACACTCGATAGGTATTTTTTAACGGAAGAGTCCGATAGCCCTTGTGCTCGCATCCATTCATCAAAGGTCATGCAGTGATTCCTAAATCAGGTGACATCGGCAATCTACTCTCTAGAGTGGGTTCTATCAATTAATCGTACAGGTTGAACCATGCCAGCCGAGAAGTTTTCCTCAACCAATAACCAACTTACCCCCAATCTTATCCACAAAAAATCATTCAATCACTTAGCCAACATTCTTGACATTTTTTCTTACATCCCCCAACTAACCCCCTGAATCTGTTACAAAAAATCTGCACAAAACCCTTGCCAGCGCTGGCTTTTTCTGAGTTCCCGCTATTTCTGCCCAAGCGTTCAAACTTTCATCAATCTGTCACGCTGGCCCGGTTTGTCTTACCTGTAGCCATTCATCCCAAAGTTAGTCACAAAGTTATCCACTGAAGACGGGGGTAACTTATGGCTCGGCCAGCTGAAAATAGGCAGATGAGCTATTGCGCTGCGGCTGATACAATATGTGCCTTTATTTTTCAGCCGTTGATCAGACGAGGGACACCATGCCTGAATACCGTTCCAAGACCTCCACTGCAGGTCGCAATATGGCCGGAGCCCGTGCGCTGTGGCGCGCTACCGGGATGAAAGATGACGATTTCCAGAAGCCGATCATTGCTGTCGCGAACTCCTTTACCCAGTTCGTACCTGGCCACGTGCACCTGAAAGACCTGGGTCAGCTGGTTGCGCGTGAGATTGAAAGAGCCGGTGGTGTGGCGAAAGAGTTCAACACCATCGCCGTGGATGACGGTATCGCCATGGGTCACGACGGTATGCTGTACAGCCTGCCATCGCGTGAAGTGATCGCCGATTCGGTTGAGTACATGGTGAACGCGCACTGCGCCGATGCCATCGTCTGTATTTCCAACTGCGACAAGATCACTCCGGGGATGCTGCTGGCGTCGCTGCGTCTGAACATTCCGGTGATCTTTGTTTCCGGTGGCCCGATGGAAGCCGGTAAAACCAAGCTGTCTGAGCACAAGCTGGATCTGGTTGATGCGATGGTTATCGCCGCCGACGATTCTGCCAGCGATGAGAAAGTGGCCGAATACGAGCGCAGCGCCTGCCCGACCTGTGGTTCCTGCTCCGGTATGTTTACCGCGAACTCGATGAACTGCTTAACCGAAGCGCTGGGTCTGGCTCTGCCAGGTAACGGCTCGCTGCTGGCGACGCACGCCGACCGCGAACAGCTGTTCCTTGAAGCCGGTCGCCGCATCGTGGAAATCACCAAGCGTTATTACGAAGAGAACGATGAGTCAGTTCTGCCGCGTTCTATCGCCAGCTTTAAAGCGTTCGAAAACGCGATGACGCTGGATATCGTGATGGGTGGTTCAACCAACACCATTCTGCACTTGCTGGCGGCCGCTCAGGAAGCCGAGTGCGACTTCGACCTGAAAGACATCGACCGTCTGTCCCGCGTGGTTCCGCAGCTGTGTAAAGTGGCGCCAAACTCGCCGCTGTACCATATGGAAGACGTACACCGTGCCGGTGGCATCATGGGTATTCTGGGTGAAATCGACCGCGCCGGCCTGCTGCACAGCGACCTGCCGACCGTACACAGCAAGACCATGAAAGAAGCGCTGGATAAGTGGGACATCATGCGCAGCCCAAGCGAAGAGGTGGTGAAGTTCTACAAAGCCGGTCCGGCCGGTATCCCGACCCAGACTGCATTCAGCCAGAGCACCCGCTGGCCAACACTGGACGGCGACCGTGAAAACGGCTGTATCCGTAATCTGGAACACGCCTATTCGAAAGAAGGCGGCCTGGCGGTTCTGTACGGCAACATCGCCCTCGATGGTTGTGTGGTAAAAACCGCCGGTGTGGATGAATCCATTCTGGTATTCCAGGGCAAGGCGAAAATCTTCGAAAGCCAGGACGATGCGGTAAAAGGCATTCTGGCCGATGAAGTGGTTGCCGGTGATATCGTCATTATCCGCTACGAAGGCCCGAAAGGCGGCCCGGGTATGCAGGAAATGCTGTACCCGACCTCTTACCTGAAATCCAAGGGTCTGGGCAAAGCCTGTGCGCTGCTGACCGATGGCCGCTTCTCCGGCGGTACTTCTGGTCTGTCGATTGGTCACTGCTCTCCGGAAGCCGCAGCCGGCGGTGCCATCGGCCTGCTGCAGGACGGCGATATCATCAATATTGATATCCCGAACCGTTCGATTAATGTCGATCTGAGTGCTGAAGAACTCGCACATCGTCGTCATGAGCAGGACAAAAAAGGCTGGAAACCAGCGGCCGAGCGCCCACGTAAAGTGAGCACTGCGCTGAAGGTTTACGCTAAGTTCGCCACCAGCGCCGATAAAGGTGCGGTACGCGATAAGAGCCTGCTCGACTGAGCCTGTTCTGACTCCGGCCGGAAATTGACCTGCGGGACGATCTTCGGCCAGTTATAATGCCTGCACTCATTATTGTTATGGTGCGGGCATTTTTATATACGCCAGCCGCGATTCAGGAATTATTCATGCTGCGTTTTGCTTTTAACTCTTTTTCTTTTTCCACCCCACTGCTCACCGGTTTACTCAGCCTGTCACTGTTGAGTGGCTGCGCCGCTCAGCGCATTGCCAACGAAGACAGCGTGTCGCAGGCCACCACCGAAAAGGTCAGTGAGTTAGGCAACGATTCCGAGCGGGCGCTGAGCCAGGCCAAAGCCGCTTATGCAACAGCCAGCAGCGAAGATCTGAGTTTTTATGCGCCACTGCATATGGAGCAGATTCAGCAGGCATTAAAGCAGGCGCGCAGCCATGAACTGGCCGGTGATGCACAGGCCAGTATTGAATCTTCTGCGCGGGTGCTGAGCCTGCTCGACAGTGCTCTTAAGAATAAAGCGCGGGCGCAATCAGCGTTATCTCCGCTGTTTGCTCAGAAGGCGGTATTGGATGAAATCAAAGCCGGCAGCGTAATGAGTGCGCGCTATCAGCGTGAAATGAAAGAGCTGCGCAGTCTGATCAGCATGATCGAAGCCGGGGAGAGCGACAAAGTCATCGATAAATCCGCAGGCGTTCTGAAATCCCTGCAGCAGCTGGAGCTGGATACCATGCTGCGCCTGCACTGGCAGCCAGCCAACGAAACGCTGGAAAAAGCCGATGATGAGGATGCCGATACTCATGCGCCGGCGACCTTCAGCGATGCCGAATTACAGGTAGAAAAAGCGGCGCAAACCATTCGCCGTCATTATCAGGATCGTGCCCTGACGGAAAGCACGGGTAAAGAAGCTTTGCGCGCCGCACAACATGCCCTGTATATCGCCCGTGAAGCCAAAAATATTACCCGGCTGGACTCCGCTCAGGCAGAACAGGCGGCTCTGGAATTTGAAGGTTATCTGCACCAGTTAAGCATGACCTTAGGAGCCGGGGATATGCGTCATATGGCCCTGAAAGATCAGACGCTGGCCATCGTTCAGTATGCTGAAGAACAGGCACGGCGTAACGCGGCACAGCAAACCACGTCACCAAACAACAGCGCAAC
Source organism: Thalassolituus sp. UBA2009 (assembly GCF_002335285.1). Classification (NCBI taxonomy): domain Bacteria; kingdom Pseudomonadati; phylum Pseudomonadota; class Gammaproteobacteria; order Oceanospirillales; family Oceanospirillaceae; genus Thalassolituus; species Thalassolituus sp. UBA2009. Next base: position 6,678 of record NZ_DDCJ01000011.1, on the reverse strand, counting down.
GGCTATACCGGAGGCGGCTTCTCCTGTTGTTGTTGAACAACCGGGCGCAGAAGCAGCAGATAAGCAGCAACAGAACCCTGCCGAAGACACGACGGCTCCTGAAGAAGCTGCGTCTGAAAAGGAGAGCACCGCAGAGCCTGTCACGGAGTCTGCGGCAACGGAAACCAGCGCGGTAACAACAGAGAGTGCTGAAGAGGGTGTTGAAGAGAGCGCCGAAAAAGAAGAAATAAAGCCTGCAGAAAAACCGCAGGCAGAAGATTAATATCCACAGCTAAACCCGCCGCAGAAATCTTCTGCGCGGGTTTATCAATCTCCCGTCATCGCATATTCAAAACCCTTAATCCGCAAACCGCGATTAATATAATCACTCACATGCACACCAAAACAACCGCTGCGGAATACGCCCTGAGGTTGATACGGAACACCGCAATCATCGGCCGGCGCCATGGATAAGTTCACGATGCGCTCCGGTTGTGGCTGCTTATCCGGGCCGAGAATCATAATGACTTTAGGCTTCAGCTGGTAACCGGGATCAGCGGATAAAATAATACCCACCTCACCGTTACTCATTTCCAGCAAATACCCCGGCGGGTACAGCCCAATCATGGAAATAAATTTTCTTACCAGCTCTTCATCAAACTGGGTACCGCGGTTACAGTTCAGTATCCGCATCGCATCCAGCGATGACATGCCCGGCTTATAACAACGGTCACTGGTCATGGCATCATAAGCATCAGCAACGGTAACAATACGGGTAAACAACGATAATTTAGTGCTGTCGATACCACGCGGATAGCCTTTGCCGTCCAGCCGCTCATGATGGCTGTATGCCACATCCACAGCACCCGGATAAATATCCGAACGGCCCATTAATAATTGTTTGGCGTAAAGCGTATGCCGTGCCATCTCGGCAAATTCTTCCGGATCAAGTGGACCGGGTTTATTCAGAATTTCTGTTGGCACTTTCATCTTGCCGATATCGTGCATTAATCCGCAGATACCGAGATTTTCCAGCTCATAGGGCGCCAGATCCATTTGTTTACCTAACGCAATGGATAACAGGCAAACGTTAACAGAATGCTCGGCGGTATATTCGTCCTGGTGTTTTAAACGGGTCAGCCAGAGAATAGCGTTAGGATTATTTACAACGCGTTCGACGCAATCTTTAACCGCTCTCTGTGCTTCCTGAAGATTAAATGCCTGCCCCAGCTGAGCACTGGCCAGCAGACGTTTAATCTGCAGTTTGGTCGCCTGGTAAGTGCGGTTGGCAGCACTCAGCTGCTGCGCCATTTCCTGTTTTTCAACATAGCGGGTGCGTTTTTGCGGCGCACTTTTTCCTTTCTCATCCAGCTCATTCCATTCTTCCTCGACAACATCGACGAATACCCACTTGCAGAGGGTTTGAATAAGCAATAAATCATCATCGTTTTCCAGCAGGAATCCCTGAAAGAGAAAGGGTGACTCCGTCCATGGCCGGTCCAGTTCAACAATGTACATCCCGGCTGTAAGTTCCGACACGTCCATTCGCTTGCGCGTGTGTCGTTTATTGATCTGAAACTTGCGGCCATTACGCGTTGTTGTAATGGATCCGATCATTGATAAATACCTTTGTTATTATTGTTATTTTAAAGGTAGTGGCTCTGTCTGGCACTTTATTCTCTGCAGGAGATTTGTAGCTGGTTTTTGCCGTCTTTTGTTTCAAACTGCAACCGGTTAACAATGGCGTCCGGGATTTCTGTAGGGTGATGGGTCACATACAGCAAGGTAGTGTCATGCTGTTCTGCCAGACGATTAATAAAGGCCAGAACCAGCATACGGCTGGGGTCATCCAATCCCTGACAAGGCTCATCGAGAATCAGTAATGGCGGCTGCTTGATTAATGCCCGGGCAATCAGCACCAGGCGCTGTTCACCATAAGAGAGATGTTGCAGGCTCTGGTTGGCTTTATGACGCAGACCGATAATATCCAGCCACTGCAGCGCCAGCTGCTTATCGTCATCACCGGTTGCCTGATACAGGCCAATGCTGTCATACAGGCCTGAAATAACGGTACTCAGCACATTGGTGGTCGCACGGTATTCCCATTGCAGCGAAGCCGACACCAGACCTATGTGTTTTTTAATATCCCAGATGCTTTCACCGCGTCCGCGCTGCATACCAAACAGGCGCAGGTCGTTGCGGTAACACTGTGGATTATCGCCGGTGATCAATTGCAGCAGGCTGGTTTTGCCACTGCCGTTCGGTCCCTGAATGGCCCAGTGCTCCCCGGCTTCAACACGCCAGTTAAGGCCACTGAACAGTTCACGTTCGTCATAGCGGATGGCAACGTCTTTCATACCGACCAGAGGTTCACCTTCAGCCAGCTGCAGCGCTGAACGCCCGGCCGCAGGGAAATCCGGCAGCGGCCGGTCAAAATGCATCAGGCCGCGCAGTTCCGGCTGCGCCAGTACATCGTCTTTTGTACCCTGATACAGCAGGCGGGCATCGTGCATAAAAGCAACGTGCGTGATCCAGCCGGGTAATTCATCCAGACGGTTGGCAACCCACAACATGGCCTGCCCCTTCTGCTGCAATTCATTCAGCGCGTCACTGACGGCTTCACGGCTGATCTGATCCAGCCCCTCCAGCGGTTCATCCAGCACCAGCAGGTTGGGTTTATGGCGCAGAGCGTTAATCAGCAGCACTTTGCGGCTTTCGCCGGTCGATAACGAGCGGAAGCCCTGATTCAGCAGGTGGCGGATGCTCAGACGATCAACCCAGCTTTCCACTTCAGCCAGAGGGGCAAGAAAATCACAGATTAATGTGCCTTTATCCGGCGCATCATTCAGATCACTCTCGTCGTCATGGCGCTCCTGCTCAATCTGCGCGGCCTGTGCCTCCAGCGAGACGTAGGCCACCGACTCTGGCAAATCGCAGGCTTCGCCATGACTGAGCACCACCTGATCACCGGCCAGCGCCGACAGCACGGTTTTACCGCTGCCGTTTGTGCCGGTAATCGCCCAGTATTCACCCGGGTTCAGCTGCCACTGATCAACCTCTAAATGACGGCCATCGTGCAGACGTGCCTGAATTGCAGAAAAACGCATGGAAACCTCAGCCCGGAGGCCAGCTCAGCGAGCGACCGCCAATAATGTGCAGGTGCAGATGGAAAACCGATTGGCCGGCTCCCGCACCGTTATTTACAACCAGACGATAGGCATCACCCAGCCCTTCCTGAGCAGCAATTTTACTGGCGGTCAGCATCAGGTGGCCGAGCAGCGCCTGATCTTCTGCAACCGCATCACACAGGCGCGGAATCGGCTTACGCGGAATCAGCAGGATGTGCATAGGCGCCGCCGGATAAAGATCGCGGAAGGCCAGACAATGCTCATCTTCATAAACCATGGTTGCCGGTAACTCACCACGGGCGATTTTGCCGAAAATCGTATCCTCAGACATGGGTAACTCCTTTACTGGAAAGCAGCAACCATAGGAAAAATTGATGAATATGACAATGACCAGACATTCAGTTAACGCGTCCTTTGGTTTCAGATTCAGCCCGGCCTCTTATGACCATGACAGCATGGCGGGGCTTGGGTACGATGGTATCAATAAAATAAAAATCACCACAGGAACCTAACATGACCCCGATACTGCGCATCTTTGCTGCCGGGCTGCTGGCTTTGTCTGCGCTGTGCCAGGCTGACACCAGCGATAACCCGGTAACCGCCTTTGAGTGGCAGGCTTTTCCCTACGAACAAGCGCCTTATGACTATGCCGGCGAGCGGTTGAACGAATACTGGTTTCAGCTTAACCGTGCAACGGATTACCCCTTCCCCAATGCAGATTATTTATCAGCCGTACTGAGCAGTAACTCCGAGCTGAGACTGGCGACCCCGGAATTTGAATCGGTGGAACAACTGGCGGGAAAACTTCAGCAAGCCTGGCGTGAATTTTATAAAGGCAATTTTCAGGCTGCAGCCAGACAGGGGTACGCGATAGGACCGCTGGGACACGGCGTGGCATTTTATTCTCAGGCAACTTATGGCCTGCGTCTGGAAAATGATAAAGACAAACGTCATGCCCTGTGGGAAGACATTATTGCCCGCCATGAAAAGACTGCAGCATTAACGCAGCATGACATTATGGCCCGCTATTTTGCCTTTTATGCCATGGCCCGTCTGAGTGAAGAAATTTCCTCCCCTACCGTGCTCAGCCGCGGTTATATGGACACGATGACCAGCGAACTGAACACGATGGCAGAAGCCGAACCCTACAATGTGTTTGTGCTGGCTGCCAAAGGCTCAATGGATGCCGGCATCGTGCGTAAAATGGGGCATTTTATGGGGCGCATGGCCTACGGTGCAGATGATCAGGTGGTAGAGAACTATTACAACGCCGCACTCGCCCAGAACCGTTTAATTGCCAATGTTCATCTGGAAGCGGCGCAGAGCCTGCTTTATATCTATAAACAGAAAGCGCTCGACCGCGCCCTTGAACAGATGCGTATAGCCGCAGGTATTGCCCCCATTTCGGCGATGGAAGCACTGGACAGCTTCCATGCGAAAAAGCTGCTGAAAGAGCTGGAAGAAATAAAGCAGGATAACGGCATCGGACTGCGTGATTATATTAAACGCGGTACGGAGTCGGGCAAAAACTACTACCTCTGATAATTCAGCTTTGGCTGCGATGATAAAAAGCCTGCAAATGCAGGCTTTTTATTTATCTCCGGGTTACAGCGACAAAGGCAACTCCAGATAGTTCTGGTAGATAAAGTCGCGATGCTCAAGCAGCCTTTCATCCAGTGCAGCGAGAATACGCTCATCAAGAGCAGAAAAGGCACTGCGGATTGGCGCAGGCATCGGGCACACCTCTTCCGCTAACGGACGGAACAGCGCCATAAAGCAGGCCGCATAAATATCCACTGCACTGAGCTGCTCACCATAATAAAACCGGCTGCCCTGTTGCTGCTGTTCCTGCAGGCGCTTACTCAGTTTATTCAGCAGCCTGACAACCTGCGGCACATACTGCCCGGCATGAGCGGCATCATAACCGTATTTTTTACCAAGATAGCCTGCTACCGGTGGTGGAAATCCCTCAAGTCCCTGCAGGCCACGGTGCACGGCATCCAGACGGCGGAACCAGCCCAGACCATTCACTCCACAGATTTCCGCACACAGCGTCAGCACTTCCGTTCTGTGCGGATCTTCTTCAGGTAATAATGCCGGCTCCGGGCTCAGACGCTCTGCCAGCTGCAGAATTTCCTGCCAGTCGCTGCGTGGTGCTTCGTCATTCAGCATGAGCACCGGTGCATTTCTGCAACCGGTCCAGGCAGCCATCACATCATCGCGCTGATCCAGACGAACCGCGAGCCAATCGAGACCTTTAATCTTCAGAATGCCCTTCGCAGCTTCACCCCAGGGACTGGGAATGCCGCCAACCACAACCATGCGCAGCCCATCAGCCTGACGTGCCTGCTCTAATCCAACATAATTTACCGGCATCAGAAATCCTTATGTATTTTATATTTAAAGGAATAATGTTTTACGCAGCACGGTATTTCAAACGACAATCTCTGAAGTCAGATTCAGAATTTCTTAACTATGAAACCATATCGTAAAGCACCACCACTGCAGTATCTGCCGGCTTTTGTTAAATCGGCACAGTTGCGCAGCTTCAAGCATGCCGCCATGCAGCTGAATATCACGCCGTCAGCAATCAGCCAGCAGATCAAAGCACTGGAGGAAAATATTGGCCTGAGTCTGTTTAAACGCAGCCAGCGGGAGCTGCAACTCACACAGGCCGGTGCGAGTTTTTACGAAACCGCAGCCAGAGCACTCAGCGCGTACGAGAGTGGTTGGGAGGAGTTCTGCGGCCAATATATTTCAGCGACCATCCACCTGAGCATGATCTCCTATGTCGCCAATGAGATTGTTATTCCCCGTCTCGCAGAATTCCGCCAGGCATATCCGCAGATTGATCTGATTATTCACACCAGCATGGCCACAGAAAACCTGCAGGATAAAACCCTGGATGCGGCGATACGCTTCGGCACACCACCCTGGGCCGGTCACGATGCGCAGCTGATCTGCCCGGCCTACGCCGTGCCTGTCGCCAGCAGCGAATATGTGCAACAGAACAAAGAGAAAGATAAAAACTGGCAGCTGCACAGCCTGATTCATGGCCGTAACGGCTTTGACGACTGGCAGGCGTTTGGCGGGGTCAGCGGCAAGCCGGCGGATAGCAATCCGCCGTTATACTTCGACAGCTACGACGCCGGTCTGTGCGCCGCCAGAGCGGGCCTGGGAGTTGCACTTGCCATCTTACCGATCTCAGCGCATGAGCTGCGTTCAGGAGGCTTGCAGACGCTTGCCGATCAACCACTGGAGTGCAGAGCAGGATTCTATTTCGTCAGTAAACCGAACGAGCATAAACGGAAGGACTACGAGCGTGTGAATAGGTGGTTGTGCAGGATCTTTGCTGCGCTGTGAGTTTATCTGGCGCGTTATTTTTCTATTTTTCAGACAAAGACTGAATGGCAGGATGTTGTCCAGCACAGCAAAGCTTTCTTGCGGGCAAAGAAAAACCCCCGCCAGCTCAGCTGACGGGGGTTTAGAATAAGAGCTTGATGATGACCTACTCTCACATGGGGAAGCCCCACACTACCATCGGCGATGCTGCGTTTCACTTCTGAGTTCG
>NZ_DDCJ01000084.1:0-9590 GCF_002335285.1 Thalassolituus sp. UBA2009 | reverse complement strand
GAATGCCTGCGCCAGCTGCCAGGCCTGCGGCGGCACACTGGCCGCCCACTGCGGCAGTTGTTCCGCACTGGCCAGATGGACAATCAGCGGATGATTGGCCGGGCGGCCCTTGGCGGCAAAAATAGCGCGCACCGCCGCCGCATTGCGGGCATCGGCGGCCAGGCCGTAAACGGTTTCGGTCGGTACGGCCACGCATTCGCCAGCCTGTAATAACTGCACGGCGCGTTGCAGGCCGCTGTCGCTGAGGCCATCAAGCCACTCTGTTTTCATAGTCGGTCATCGTTTTCATAGTCGGTCATCGTCTTCAGGGGTTACAGCACGGGCAATCGAACGGATCGGCCAGTGCGCTAACCGGATATGTCTGGTTAAAGCCGCAGGCACAATATGCCGTGCGGCGCTGAATTTTATGGGTCGGTGCACCACAACCTGCGCAGGGCAGACCAGCCTCAGCGTCGTCGGGCCAGAAACCGGGACGCTGACAGGCCGGACACTGGGCTGCCAGCCGTTGTTCCAGATTGTCGGCCGCGGCGCGGATGCGCTGTGAGCGCAGCGGGCTGTACATCGCCCGCCAGTCGGGTTCCAGCGTCAGCGGCCAGGACCATAGCCGCTGCAGAACCTGCGCCGCGCTTGTCAGTCCTTTATAGGTATGGTCGCCGGTACGTAATATCCAGCCCTGACCGGGGTAGCGGCTGAACAGCTGAGCCAGGGCCTGCTCATCGGCCAGCGGCTGTGCACCCAGCGGCGCAGGCCCGGCGGCAACACCAGTGACACACTGGCCGGTGTCGCGGTTAAACAAGGCCACCAGTTCCTGTTGCCAGGGCAGCAAACCGGGGTATGGCCCGCCACCAAAGCTGCCTTCGCTGCCGAGGCCCAGCCCGCAACCGCTGAGATCCGCTGCCAGTATGGCTTTCAGGCGCACCACTTCCGGCGCCGGCGCAGGCCGTTCGATCTCGCCGGAAAAGGTGCCCAGCCGGTCGGTATCCCAATGTTCAATGCTGACCACGCCAATGCCTTGCCCACGCAGCGCCGCCGCCAGCAGCGGGCCCTTGCCATGACGGGTCAGCAGGGCGGCGACCATCATCAGAAATAGCCCTCACGCTTTTTCTTTTCCATCGAACCGGCCTGATCGGCATCCAGCAGCCGCCCCTGGCGTTCACTGGTGCGGGTAGTGAGCATTTCCGCGACGATGCCTTCTACCGTGGTGGCGCGGCTTTCGACCGCACCGGTCTGTGGATAACAGCCCAGTGTGCGGAAGCGTATCCAGCGCGGCTGCAGTGACTGCAGCTCACGCGCTGACAGGTGGGGGCGCATACGCTCATCGTCGAGGGCGAGAATCTGACCGCTGGCGTCATCGACCCAGCTCAGCCGTTCGGCGGCAAAGTAGAGCGGTACGATGCCGATGTTTTCTTTCAGGATGTAAAGCCAGATATCCAGCTCGGTCCAGTTCGACAGCGGAAACACCCGCACCGATTCGCCTTTGCGGATCTGGGTGTTGTAGATCGACCACAGCTCCGGCCGCTGGGCTTTGGGATCCCAGCCATGGCTTTCGCTGCGCACCGAGAACACCCGCTCTTTGGCACGCGATTTTTCTTCATCGCGGCGGGCGCCACCCAGCGCGGCGTCAAAGCGGTAATAGTCCAGTGCCTGTTTCAGCGCTACGGTTTTCATCTGGTCGTTGTACTTTACCGAGCCGGATTCCACCGGATGCACACCCGCAGCCAGCGCCTCTTCATTGGTGTGCACCAGAATCTGCAGCTGATGTTCGGCGGCCAGCCGGTCACGGAACTGCGCCATTTCGGCAAACTCCCAGGTGGTATCCACGTGCAGCAGCGGCAACGGCACCCGACCGGGGTAAAACGCCTTGCGCGCCAGGTGCAACATGACAGTGGAGTCTTTGCCGATGGAGTAGAACATGCAGGGGTTATCGAACGCCGCGACGACCTCACGGATAATGTGAATCGCCTCGGCTTCCAGCCGCTGCAGATGGCTCATACGCCCGGCGAGGAGATCAGTCATGGCCTGACTCTCCTTCTGGCTCTGCCTTTGTATCCTGCCATGCTCCCTGATACAGACGTGCGGCCACGCCGTTATCATCCAGCCGGAACAGGTACAGCCAGTCGTTATCCACCAGCTGGCGCACGTTTTCGTGACGTTCGACGATGGCGGCAATAGCCTCGGCCGGCGCCTGAATGTAGACACTCAGCCGCAGTGGCTCATGCATCCACTGCTTACCATCGTGCACTGACTGCAGCGGCAGGCCGATGCGCAGATCACCGCCGTTGCCTTCAAATACGCCGAGATTCCCCCCCACCACGTTGTGCAGCACTTTGTTGCCACTGCCGTACTTCAGCGGATCGGTGACCGAGGCGTTGTACTGCATATTGATCCAGTGGGTCACCACCATCGGCGCGGTCATAATCAGCTCCAGCACGCTGAAGCCGCTGTCGTCCTGCCAGACATAATCGTGCAGGAAGGTGCGGCCACCGAAGTTCAGGCCACGGCAGCGGCTGCGCGGCGCGACAATAAAGGCGCTGTTGCCCGCCAGACCCCATTCCGGGCGCACTTCTGACCAGTCGAGGGCGCGCTGACGCAGGGCCGCATCCAGCTGCTGCGGCTGGTTAAGCAGTGCGCTGTCGGCCAGACCCAACGCCACAGCACGCTCCCGCTGAGCCAGAATGCCGGCATCAGCGAGCCACTGCGCGGCCATATCCGTCACCTTGCCGAAGCAATGGATATGATCAGTGGTGGTGTTATGCAGCGCCGCCACAAAACGGGTGCTGTGCGGAATGATGCGGCCACGTTCAGCCAGCACCTTGCGCACCGCTTCGTCGTTCAGCAGTTGTGCCAGCACCTGCACGTTCACCGCACCGGTCTGACCGCCACAGGCACCGCAATCCAGCCCGGCGGCATGGGGGTTGTTGGTGGTATGACTGCCATGACCGACCAGCAGCACTTCGCCCGCCAGCCGTTTAAGGCTCATGGCCTGCAGAATACTGCCGGCCAGATCGGCTTTTTCGCTCAGGGTCAGCGGCCGCTCGCCGTTCCACAGGGTCCACTGGCCGCTGACAGCCAGATCGTTGACCGGGTGTTCCTCAGCCTGCAGGCCAAAGGTTTTACGCAGCAGCTTGGCGGCGTAGCTCAGGCCCGCCGCTTCAACCATGCTGAACGCGGAGGCCGCACCACGGCTGAAGTCGTGCCAGGCGGCGGCTTTCTGCTGCTGCTCCCTTCTGGCAAAACCCAGCGCCTGGGCTTCATGTCCGCCTTCGCTGACGCGCAGACCGGCGGCCAGTAATCCCGGCAACTGTGGCCGCTTAAGATCGGTACCCACCGGGGTATAAGCCAGCGGCAGACCAAAGAAACCGGCAAATCCCAGCGTCTGGATATCTGCGCTCTGGGCCTCCAGGGCGCGCCGCATCACCTCAGAGCGCACATCAATACAGAAGACGGCCTGCAGTTTTGGCTGCGGTGAGGTGGCCAGCGGCTTCTGCGCCAGTATCTGCATCTCCTGCTGCTGGCGGGCAATTTCGGCAGCGCGCTGCCATACCCACAGCGGTTTCTGGGCCAGCCGCTGTTGCTCAACCAGCATGCTCAGTTGCGGTAACTGGCTGTACCACTGCTGCTGCAGTTGCTGTGCAGCCTGCTTGTGGCGCAGCTGCCAGTGACGCCACAGCGCCAGCTCCCAGCCGAGACGGATGGCGATCAGCTGTGGCAGGGCATCGTCGCTGTCGCCCTCCAGCCGCGACTGCCAGCGCTCATAGGCAAACCAGGAAGCCCAGCCGTTAATATCAAGCAGCAGGGCATGGCAGTAAGCTTCAATCTGCGCGACATGAGTGAGCCCAAGCTCATCCAGCGCGATCAAAGTCAGCGCCTGCGGGTCATCCGGCAGCTCACGGAAGGCTCTGGTCAGCCCGGGTTCGCCCATCAGAATGGCAATACCACGGTCGGCGCGGATCTGCTTTACCCAGCTCAGGTACAGGTTGTGTGCCGACTGATGGTCCGGCTGCTGACAAAAAGCAGCGCAGAACTGGCTGATCTGATGGCTGATTTCATCGCGCCAGGCCATCTGGTGCTGACGGTCACGGGTGCTGTCGAGCAGGTCTGACACATTGTGCCAGTGGGCTTCTGCTCCCGGCTGTTTCAGCGCCTGCAGCAGGCTGGCGCTGTCTTGTTCCACACCGAACTCAGCAGCGGCCAGTTGCAGATGAGCATCGGTGATACGGCTGCGCTGCCACTGCCGGACGTAATAGTCAGCCGGCATCAGACAGTGCATCCGGCCCAGCGCTTCCAAGCGGGCGGCGGCAGCGGTAAATGACTGATCGCGCAGCTCCCACAAAGGGTTTACCGCGATTAACTGATCCAGCGGCCAGGTCGGCGCCACGCGCTTTCCGGCGGCCTCAACCGCTGCCAGACGTGCAGAACATTGTGCTGATACAGTCAGTGTGCTCATAACAGTTGCTCCTTCCGGCCGCTGGCCAGTACGTGTTTTGACCCCTGATGTGGCGCTAACTGCTTGGGATTGGCCCGTACCGGCAGGCTGGCAGGCCACAGACGCAGGGTGATACGGGTAAACCATTCATCCAGATACAGGCCGGCAAACAGGGCCAGCGATAAGCGCTGCACCAGCGGCCAGTGGGCGCGGTAACGCAGCAGCCACCAGACAGTGAACAGCAGCAGAAACAGGGCACTAACCCACAGATCTGCGGCACTGAACAGTCCGGGACGCAGCGCCGCCGACAGCTCACCGCTCAGCGGCTGCAGCAGGATTTTCAGCAGGCTGTAAGCCAGCGCCAGACCAGCTGCCAGCAGCAATGTCCATGCGCCTGACGCGCGCTGTACCAGCAAGGTGGTCAGCGCCAATGCCAGCAGTAACCAGCCGCTGACGGGCTGAATGCCGGTATGCAACTGAGCACTCAACTGAACACTGAACCACCAGGCCGCAGCCACCAGACCAGCCGCTGCTATCAGCGCCGGCAACCAGCGGCGCGCCGCCGCTGGCGGAGCAATCAGCAGTGACTGCTGCACATGCTGCTGTACCGCCGAGCCGGAGCTTAAGAACGCCCAGGCTTTATAAGCCGAGTGCGCCAGCAGATGCAGTAACGCCAGCTCCACCATGCCCAGTGCACACTCGATCAGCATCAGACCCATCTGTGCACTGGTCGACCAGGCCAGCCGTACCTTGATGCTGATGCGGGTGGTCATAATCAGTGCCGCCAGTACCGTCGTCAGACCGGCCACCACCAGCACCAGCCACTGCGCTGCGGCCACCTGTAAAAACAGCGGGGCAAACAGAATCAGCAGAAAGCCGCCAAGGTTAATCACCCCGGCATGCAGCAGTGCGGATACCGGCGTCGGCGCTTCCACCACCTGAATCAGCCAGCCATGTACCGGCAGCTGGGCACATTTGATCAGCGCGGTCAGGGCAATCAGCACGGCGGCAATTTGCTCATTCAGGCTGAGGGCTGCTGGCGCCTGATAAGCACTGATAATGGCGTCGATATTGGCCGTGCCGTGCTGTTGCCAGAGCAGGTAAAAGGCAACCAACAGAGAGGTTTCCGCCAGCCGTGCCAGCAGGAATTTTTTATGCGCCGCCAGCGCCGCGCGCGGACGGTCAGGGTAGAACATCAGCAACTGATGCAGCGCCAGACTGATGGCAATCCAGCCCAGGGCAAACAGCAGCAAATGATTGCTGATAAACACCAGCGCCACCGCCGCCAGGGTCAGCAACAGCCAGCGCAGATAACGGCCAAACCCCGGATCGGCGGCCAGATAACGGCGTGAGAATTTCACCACCACCAGTGCCATCACGCTGAGCAGCAGTAACAGCGTCAGGCGCAGGGGATGATCGCTCAGCCAATGCCGCTCAGCGGCCGGAAACAGCAACGCCAGCGCGATGGCGCTCAGGGTCAGCAGGGCAATGAGTTTCACCACACGCCAGGCAAAACGCCAGCGCTGGTCGTCACTGAAGGTAAAACGCCGGGTCTGCAGACCGGCAGGAACAGCGGCCAGAATCAGTGTCAGCGGGATCGCCGCCAGCACGATGGCCATCAGCAGAGAGGAAATACTCATGGTACGCAACCTCTGTTATGGGTTCAGGTGCGCGCAGTATCTGCGCACTGGTTGCTATAGGTAAAATAGATATAAACTCACATTTCATTCACTTTTAGAGAACAATCAGATGAGCCGCCTCAATTATCATCATCTGCATTATTTCTGGCGCGTCGCCACACTGGGCAACCTGACCGAAGCGGCGCGTCAGCTGCATGTGTCGCAATCGGCGCTGTCGGCGCAGATCCGTGCGCTGGAAGAAAGCATGGATACCCAGCTGTTTGAACGCAGCGGCCGCCGCCTGCGGCTGACCGCCACCGGCCAGCGGGTGCTGGGTTATGCCAATGATATTTTCAGTCGTGGTGAAGAGCTGGAGTCACTGCTGCGCCATGGAATTGAGCCGGAATATCAGCAGCTGCGGATCGGCGTGTTATCGACCATGTCGCGTAACTTTATCGAGGGCTTTATCGCGCCGCTGATCAACCAGCCGAAAGTGCGTTTCAGCCTGCATGCGCGCGGTATGGACAACCTGCTGAACGGTCTCGCCACCCATCAGTTCGACCTGATTCTGACCAATAGCAACGTCGCCGCAGAGGGGCAGGAAACCCTGTGGCAAAGCCAGTTACTGGCGCGCCAGCCACTGGCTGTGGTCGGGCCGCCAGAGCAAAAACCAGCGGCTGAATTCCCGCAGGGGTATGAAGGCCGGCGCTGGGTGTTACCGGCCAGCGGTACCGAGCTGCGCAGCGCCTTCGATGGCTTCTGCAGCCGCTGGAATTACGAACCGGACGTCCAGGCCGAGGCCGACGATATGGCGATGCTGCGTCTGCTGGCACGTGACACCGGCGCGCTGACCGTACTGCCAACCGTGGTAGTAAAAGATGAGATTGCGCAGGGCACACTGCAGGAGTTTATGACTCTGCCCAATGTGTTTGAGAGCTTTTATGCGGTGACGGTGAAACGCCAGTTTGTCTCACCGGTGCTCACCGGGTTGCTGGGGCAGCAAAACCTGCGCAGCTGATCTGTCCAGTTTGATCTGCCCAGCTGATCTCTTCAGGTTGATCCGTGCAGGCTGGCGGCTGCAGAACATCAGCAGCCGCGGGTAACGACAAACTCATCCTTACTGAGATTGCGCTGCTCAAAATTCAGGTGGTACTGCACCTGATGCAGAATGTCTTTTTCGGTGCGCCGTGCCGCCAGGCGGGTCAGCAGCTGAGTGAACAGAATATCTTCCAGATACGGGCCATTGATTTCATGATTCTGTACCGCTGCGTCATCCAGCAACTGCAGTAAAAAATCGATCACCTGTTGTTCGCCACTCATAACACGACTCCATTTATGTGTTTTAAGAAACCTCGGAATGGCCCAGTGTGGCAGCAGAAACAAAAACGGGCTTGATTCGTATCAAGCCCGTGCGGGTTAAAAGTGACGTTATGGGTACAAACGCGCTAACCCCAGTCTTAAACCAAATAATTTCAGTACCTGATTTACAGTCTGCAGAGTTGGATTACCTTCATCGGATTCCAGCGCTGCCAGAGTGCGGCGGGAAACACCGCAAAGCTCGGCAAAATCTGCCTGATTCAGACCCGCTACATACTTGCGCAGTATTTTAAGGGCGGCCCCCAAAGAGAGTTCACCTGCAAAAACGCCGCGTTCAACAAACGAGAGCAGCTCTGTTCTGCTCATCGCTTTCAATTGCTGTGCCGTTGGTATCATCATGGCAGCAGCCCCCAGTATGTCAGGCGTTGTTCTACTCCTTTGAGATTCAGCTTACCTGTGCGTTGCTGCAGAACCTGCGATGGCACCCGGTACTCTTCAGCCAGACGAGGCAAAGCCACTAACTGTTTCGCTAAGGCTGTTAATGTGCGCCAGAGGTCGTCGGCCGTAACGCCATAACCAACCTGGGACGCCTCTTCACAGATACCACGCCAGTTAAATTCGCCCCCCAGTTCGTTGGCCTGCGACCAGCGGCTGGTACGGGTAATGCCAGACTCATCCAGTACCATAGGTGCAAGGTCATAGACCGGGGCAAGCTGAAGATGATTATTCAGCCGGAGCACAGAAGTGTTGCGGCCATGATTGTCGCTATTACCCAGAACCACGTTTAACAGATCACGGCGCACATATTCCTCCACCAGTTCAGGAACTTCAGCCTGCTGACCATGACCAGTCCAGGCTGATACCAGACAGCGCAGATACTCCGTATGCGCAATGCTGGCTCCCGGTTCAACCGAGCCGACCAACGAATACAATGACTCAACCCCGATGCGGTCAACCGCAGACGTTGTGATTCCCCGGTCAAAACGCGGCAGCCACAGGCTTGGGCGGGTTATGGAATGTTCGGTAGAGACAGGGAAAAAAATCTGCTCTCCTTTACCGCCTGTTAAAGACCAGGGTGAGCGGTAAATCGTGTCAAATCCCAGGCGGCTGGCAATCCGGTAATACGCGGCCTCGGTTTCCAGAATCAGTAAATCACTGTCCAGCGGACGATGACTGTGGGAGCTTTGCCGGGGAAACTTAACCAGAAAGAACTCATCGGCCAGATCATCCGGCAGTGTGGCATCCGGATAGTACAAACCGTCTTTGCCCCTCGTCAGCAGAAACTTAGGCGCTTCTCCGCCAGCACCGCTGGCACCACCCACTGCGGCACCACACTCCCGGGCGTAATCAAGAAACCCGGTGTCACGGCTGAGCACGTCAGCGATGGGGAAACCACGCGCAGGAGGTATATCAACCGGGCAGGATTCTTTTATACGCATATTGCCGACCGGCGCTCTGGCACCCTGTTGCAGCAGCATAAAATCATGGCTGGGGTGTTCCGGATTGACCAGATTCAGCCGTTGCCCCCAATAACGGCGCGCGGCCCCCATGGGCAGAATATCCAGCAAGAATGCTGGCCAGTGTTCGCACTCATGGGGAAAGAAATCCAGCGGATAGCGCAGGCTGACCAGCGCAGCCGGATTATTCTGGTAGCGGGCGACATAGGCCGCGTCATACTCCAGAGTAACCGGCCCGGAGCGACCGGCGGCCGGTTCGTGGAACCGGAGCGAGCAGGCTTTCTGCCACTGACCGGCGATACAGGTTTCCAGCGTTAATGTGTCTGCCATAAGAGCCGACCTGATATGTGCAATTTAGTGCACCATTTTTACGCCGAAAGGCAATAAAATGCAATATTCTGCACAAAAACTGAGGTTCGACTATTTTTTGTGCAATTTAGTGCACAAGAGTATCGCAAACGATCGATCAACTCCGGGTCAGGAGGGCTAAGCGCCCTATGCGGGTAAGGATGGTTACTTATCCTGCGGCTGTGAATTATCAGTGTTCTTGGTATCCGGCAAGACCCGCAGCAGTTCCTGCCAGGCACTTAGTTCGGTTCTGTCGAGAACCGTTACCTCTATACCCGTTTTAATGATTTCTTTAATCATATCCAGCTTTTCGGGGTACCTTTGAGCAAACTCCGCAAGAATGCCCTCATCCTTTGTGAGCTTGATACCCATTACGATTAAAAAGGAGTGACAAGCCTCGCGTAAACTTTCTTTACCGATGAT
>NZ_DDCJ01000082.1:12565-28880 GCF_002335285.1 Thalassolituus sp. UBA2009 | reverse complement strand
TCCTGTTTGTTGCTTTTTGTTGCTGTATCAGACTGAAAGTCTGCCCCAGTATAGCGGCGAGAGCCTGAAGCGCCCATCGCTATACGCCTGAAGAGGTATCCGAATGGCGGAATTCCCCCTTGTGGGCAGGCCTGACCGGCCTACAATCGGCCGACAATAATAATTTCTGCCTGCAGGCATTTTCACCATGATCCAAAGCTACCTACAGTGGGTTATCAGCCACCCGCGCCGCGTTGTGTTTTTTACCCTGTTAATCGTTGGCCTGCTTGCCAGCGGCGTACTGAAGCTGAGCTTTACCAGCGATTTCCGCACCTATTTTGGCCCGGAAAATCCGCAGCTAAAGGCCTTTGAAGCCATGGAGCGCACTTATTCGAATCAGGATAATATTTATTTTCTGGTGCAAACCCCCAACGGCAGCCTGTTTACCCCACAGGGGCTTAGGCTGATAGAACAACTGACTGAACGCGGCTGGCAGCTGCCCTATTCGCAGCGGGTCGACTCGCTGCAGAATTATCAGCACACCCAGGTTGATGGCGATGACCTGCTGATCAACGATTTTTACCGCACAGAAGAATTAGCGGAAGATTTATCCGGCCTCCAGCAACTGGCTATTTCATTACCCGAGCTGCTGCATAAATTAATCTCTGCCGATGGCGGCACCTCCGGCATTAATGTGCGCTTTTTATTACCGGAAGGAAAAAGCGCCGAAAAATCCCCGGAGGTGGTCTACGCCGCCCGCGCCCTGGCCGATGAATTCCGCGCCCGCTACCCGGATTTCAGGATTATGCTCAGCGGTTCACTGGTTTCCAATGTCACCATGGGTGAAGCCATTCATCAGGATATCCAATCATTATTACTGGTGTCTTACCTGGTGATGATCAGCATTATGCTGCTGACCCTGCGCACGCTGTCGGGCACCCTGCTGATTCTCGGCATTATCAGTTTCTCGGTGGTGTCCACCATGGGCCTGTTCGGCTGGCTGGGTTATACCCTGACACCGCCCACCGGTTTTGTACCTACGGCCATAATGACCATTGCCGTCGCCGATACCGTGCATATTCTGGTGTCGTATTATTTTGCCCTGCGCCACGGCCAGCCACGGCAGCAGGCGCTGCTTAACAGTATGAGGCTGAATTTCTCCCCGGTTTTAATCACCAGTATTACCACCATGGTCGGCGTACTTTGCCTGAATACCAGCGACTCTCCACCTTACCGCGATATGGGTAATATGATTGCCGCCGGGGTATTTTTTGCCTGGGCCTTTACCCTCACTTTTCTGCCCGCCGTGCTGGCGTTACTGCCGGTGCCGGAAAAATTACGCGCCGAAAATAACCACCAGTGGATTGACCGTCTGGCCGACCTGATTGTGCGTCATCATAAAGGCCTGCTGCTCAGCATGGTGCTGATTGTTGCCGCCTGCGCCAGCCAGATCAGCCGCAACGAAATTACCGAACGCTGGCATGAATTTTTTGACGAAAGTTTTGAAGTGCGCCAGACCAACGACATGATCGACCGCGAACTGGGCGGCCTGCATCTGCTCTTTATGATTGCCGACAGCCAGCAGGCGGAGGGCATTAATAATGTTGACTATCTGCAGCAGCTGGAAGCCTTCAGTCAGTGGCTGCGTGCTCAGCCCGAGGTCGTACACGTCAGCAGCCTGACCGACATCATTAAACGCCTTAATCAGAATTTAAACGGCGGCGATCCGGCCTTTTACCGCGTACCCGACTCCGCCGAAGCGGCGGCACAGTATTTATTGCTGTACGAACTGTCATTACCGCTGGGGCTGGGTCTGGACGATACGGTCAATAATGACCGCTCGTCTTCACGTCTGCAGGTGCGTTTATACCGCTCCGATTCGGTCAATATTATCCGCGTAGAACAGGCCGCCGTTGCCTGGGCACAACAACATGCACCGCTGTTGCATCTGAGCGAAGCCACCGGCCTCGATGTGGTATTTGCCAACCTTACCTTCCGCAATATTCATGGCATGTTGCAGGGCACCGGCTTCGCGCTGATATTAATTTCGCTGCTGCTGATTGCCGCCTTGCGGTCGTGGAAAATGGGATTAATCAGCATGATTCCGAATATTCTGCCGGCGGCGATGGCCTACGGTTTATGGGGCATGATCAGCGGCCTGGTGGATACCGCCACCTCGGTGGTGGTGTGTCTCAGCCTTGGCATTGTGGTGGATGACACCGTGCATTTTCTCAGTAAATACCAGCACGCACGCAAAGCGCTGGCGATGCAGGCCGCCGATGCCATCCGTTATGCGTTCCACACCGTCGGCGTCGCACTGCTGATTACCTCCGCCATTCTGGTCGGCGGTTTTGCCGTGCTGGAATTTTCGCACTTTAATCCGAGCACCAATATGGGCAACCTGCTGGCGCTGTCGATTGCCGTGGCACTGCTGATTGATTTTCTGCTGCTGCCGCCGCTGTTATTACTGCTCGACCGTGGTGATGCCGGGCGCAACAGAAGCGGCCGCAGCGGCGTCAGCACTATGGCTGAGCAGACCACTCCCGGCGATACCATCAAACACGAACTGGACCGCCAGAGCGCATAATAAAACGCCCATCACGCGGGTAATGACCTGCATGCCGGTTACGCCCAGCAGCTGAGTTAAGCGGCTGGCCGCCAGCAGGCACAACAGCGAGATCAGCATAACGGTTAACAACGCGGCCAGTACCGATAACTGCGCCGTCAGGTCATCGCTGGCCTGCGCCATCAGCAGCATCACCGCGCCCATGGTGCCGGGCCCGGCAATTAACGGCAGCGCCAGCGGAAACACCGCCACATCACCGCGCCGGCGGGCTTCGGCTTCTTCCAGCGGCGTGGTGCTGATGGCGCCGGAATTACGCGCAAACACCATATCCAGACCAATCAGCAGCAGCATAATGCCACCGGCGGTGCGCAGTGCCGCCAGCGAAATACCCAGCGTATGCAGCACCAGATCGCCGACCAGCGCAAACAGCAGCAGTACGCCACTGGCAATCAGCACACCGCGCCAGGCCATGCGCCGTTTCTCCTGCTGGCTGGCATGCAGAGTGATGGCCGCATAAATCGCCGCCACATCCACCGGGCCGACGGTGGCAAACAAGGTTGCCAGTGCCAGCAAAAAACTGTCGTCCATCCCTCTCTCTCCGCTTGGTTTAATCGTCAGCTCTGTGGCCGCTATCGGGCGGATAAAATACGCCACCCTGAGCTTTTAGCACAAACGTACTAGCGTAGTTCAGGCCAACCCGCCGAAGCCTCCATCATAGGCTTGTCGCCCCATACAGCAAGGCATAGCGTGATACAGCCGCTGGCCGCTTCTGCCGGCCAGCGGCGCATTCTTACCAACAATAATAATCAGGGGCCTAGCCACCATGACAATCAAATACCCAACCCGCGGAGGGCTGGCATTGCTGGCCGTACCGCTGCTGCTCAGCGGCTGCATTACCGAACTGCCCGGTGAATTTCCCGATCAGGAAACGCTCTGTACCTTTGACGCCAGCCGCGAAGCACAGCGTGCGGCCTCGGCGGCCAGCTTTCCGCAACCGGAGATTCTGCAATTACTGGTCAATGGCGAACTGCGCTGGAGTGCCGGTTCTGCCAATACTGCACAACTGAATGCCGGTGACGAAGTTACCTTAAAAGGCAGCGGCTTTGGTGGCGGTACCGACATCGACTTCTCAAAAGTCATGCTCGGCAATACCCGTATTCTGGAAACCGACCTGCGCATGTTCACCCAGTACCTGGCCATTAACGATCAGGTGAATTTTGAAAGCGACGAGCAATTCGACAGCTGGGATAAAAACATTCTCAGCTGGAACGACAGCGAAATCCGCTTCCGCGTACCCGACCACGCCAGCAGCGGGCCGTTAATTGTGCAGGTACAAAAGCGCACCGGGTTTAATGAATCATTAAAACATCCGGGCCAGGCCCATAACGTAATTGATGCACAAACCTCACGGATTATTTCCGACACCTTCGAGCACGACTGCGATGTGGTCTCGACCCTGAGCGATGCAAAATCCACCACGCCGATAGATGTCAGCGTGAATAACCCTGGCTTTGAGCAACTGGTGGAAAAAGGCCGTCAGGCTTTCTGGTCTTACGATTACAACATCGGTGTAGCGCACAGCGTGCGCAAACTCGACTGGAATGCGATTTTTAATTACAAAGCCAACGACCCGATTGCCGGCGGTAAAGCCGACCCGGCGAAACTCTTTGGTGCAGTAAAAACCGTACGCGGCGAAGTACCGGACGAAGCCATCGACGATGTGTATTTTAATTCCTACCCGATGGCGACACCGATTCCCGGTTTCTTAACCACACAACCGGCGAAATTCAAAGGCAATACCCGCGACAGCGGCTGGGTGGGTTACCGCTACGCCGAAGCCAACGAGCCTTATAAAGGCAATGGCGAATGGATTGGTTTTAACTGTGCCTCCTGCCACGGCTATAAAGTCAGTTATGAAAAAGCACCGGGCCAGGCCATCAGCAAAGTGATTCCGGGTTTACCTAACCCCAACTGGTCGATGAAATGGACAGTGCTGCAAACCCTCACCAACACCTTCGACGGTATTTATACCAGCGAAGAAGGCCCGAGCTGGAACAGCGGTAAAAAAGACATCGCCAAAGATATGCTGCTTTACCATATGCCCGCCGGTGCCGGTGAACACAATATGGTGCGCGTGGTTGGCGAAGGCAGCCATACCGACAACGACTACCAGTTCTCGCCCATTGCCATTCCGAACGTGACCAATTACATGGCCATCCGCCGTTCGTTATCGCACACCGAATCCTATGTGGGTTTCGAAGGTTCTTATATTCACTCCGAAGAACCGGACGGCGCGCAGGGTGCGATGAGCAAAGAATGGCTCGAAGCCCTGACCGCCTATATGACCACCCTCGATCAGGACGACGATGACCTGCGCAACGTCGGTTTATACCGCTGGCTGAAATACAGCAATAAACTCAGCGCGCAAACCGGCAATGCTCAGTTAAGCGAAGGGGAATTTGTACAGACCGGCTGGCAACAATACGCCGATGTCAGCGCCGCGGTTAACCGTGGTAAGGCCACTTATGAGCGCGACTGCAGCAGCTGCCACAGCGACGGCGTAGGTGCCAATACCAACGAGAAAATGGTAAGGCTGGATGAAGTCGGCCGCTTCTTTACCCCGACCATTTATCAGAAAGAAACCGAATCGGTACGTGCGACTTTCCTGCGCGATCTGTACTGGACTCAGCACCGTGGTTTATTGTCGGACGGCCATGTGCGCAACCTCGAAGATCTGGTCAGCCCGCAACGCTGCACACCGGGCAGTAACCTGTATACCAACTACTACACCCTGCACGCACCGGTACGCCCGGATACCGGTGGCCCGGATCATGTTACGCCGTTCCCCGACCTGAACCGCAAAGGCGACGTGTTCCGTGTACCTAAATCGAAATATTTAACCAAGCTGGATAAAGGCTACAAACGTAACCTCTTTATCGAGCGGCATAAATATTTTGTCAGCGTACCCTGGGACAAAGACCACTATTACTGGGATTACCAGAAAATGCGCGCTGAATACGGCCCGGATGAAATGGGCACCGCCGAGCCGATTGGCATGCCTGCAGCACCGCATCCGTGGTGTGCGCAGAACAGCGCTGAAGTGGATGATTTAGTGCAGTATTTGCTGACGCTTTAATTTTTTCGCGCAGGTGCGCGGGAGAGCATCAGCAGAGCTGTCTGCACTGAGATGTAATAAAACCGGAGTTTCTGCTGGAAGTGCAGCAGAGGCTCCGGTTTTTTTATGGCTGCGATTGGCAGCCGGGCAGCGCGGTTTTGGGCTGAACGTTTGTGGGGAGTGTTTTTTGGGAATGACTGTAGTGCTTTGTGCGAGTGGCTTTAAGGAAGCGGCTTTGAGGAAGCGGCTGTAGGAGCGGCTTTTAGCCGCGATACTGTTTCAGTGGCCGCTGCGCGGGCTGGCTTTTGTAATCATATCGAAGCCTTTGCGGGTGCTCCGCCCCCTGCGCCCCCATGCAAGGAGAAGTCTCTCCTTCCGATCCTCTCTTGCGGCAGTCCGGTGCTGTTCAGTCAACTGCGTGGCCAATCCGGCCCGCACAGCAATTCGCCCGGAGCCTTTTACCCTTTGATAATTGAAATGAATGGGCTCCGGGCCGTACTGTGCTTTCCACCGGATTGTCTGCCTGGTTGACTGGCACCGCACAAATGCCGCGTTCATTCAGACGCAATGCGGCTTTTCAGAGCAAACAGAGTACTTTTTGAAAAGGGGTTTCCATAAACTCAGACGCAATGCCGCATATCAGTTCAGGTACAGCATTGTAGGAACGGGCCATGCCCGCGATGCCGCCGACAAACCTACTAGCGGTCAATCGGATACAGGGAGCGGATCTTAGCGACATGGCCAGCCATACGCTCACGCTGATAGGTAGGGTGGGCACTGCCCACCAAAGCTATTGTCGTCATTTGCCACTTGTAACCAAATTTATCACCGGATTGAACCCCATTGTCGGATCGGCTTTGTAGGAGCGGGCCATGCCCGCGAAACCTCGGAACAATTGATACTGTGGGAACAGCTTTCAGCCGCGATACCCCCGTAGAAGCAGAAATGTAGGGTGGGCACTGCCCACCAAAGCTATTGTCGTCATTTGCCACTTGCAACCAAATCTATCAACAGATTGAACCTCATCCCAAACTTCAGTACTCTCAAACCATAGCAGGGAGGCAGCTACACACTTAACGGACAGATACCTAATCCGATCCCCCTCCCCGCCTGAAACCCCGATATCAAACATGCGCCACTCCTGCCCTGCGCTTATAAGGACGGGCGGCAGCGTGTCTGGAATAAAAAGAGCAGATAGACGCTGGTTACTATCAGAAAGTGATAGTTGCAAAGTGTAAAGAAGATATCAGGACGAAAATACGCATGCGTGTTTATAGTCTGACAAGAAAAAGAATAACGATGATTTTTACAGCCCGGACAATGGGTTAGGCTGGGAGTCTGAATAAGGTCTTAGGTGTGTAAACGAGCACGCCTATGAATAAACTGTTAAGCGCTACTAATCATCAGCATTTTGGAGTAAATCAAAGTGGTAATAGAAAATGCAATTTAGAGTTCTATCTGCATTTATAATTTTTATAGGCTCATACTTGCCATTGGCTTTGATCCTCGCAGTGCAAGATATCCCTATGTCATGGTGGGACAACTCATTCTGTGATTTCTCTGATATAGACAACTGTTTGTTTAACCCATTTAATAGTCCGTATTTATCAATCATATTTATTGCTGTTACTTTTTTATCTGTAGTTGTATCCAATCTTTCTTTGAAGAAGATATCATTTCCATTTAATGCGCAGGTGGAAAGTTCCAAAACAATACCAAATGACATTATTAATTATGTATTTCCATATGTCGTTTCATTTATGGGGATGAGCTATGAAGCACCAGAAAAACTCTTAGGGTTTGCAGTTTTCTTACTTTGGATGTTTGCGATAACATACAAGTCTGGGCAGATCATTATGAACCCACTTTTATTAATGTTCGGCTGGAGGTTGTACGAGGCAAAGATCAATATCAACGGACAGTCTAGAGATGTAAGGATTTTAAAAAAGGGGCATTTAACCCCTGGAAATTATAAAGTCCAAACGATACAAGATTTTTATATTGCACGAGAAAACTAATGACAGCTGACTTTCAATCTTTAAAATCATTTGATTTTGCAAATTCAACACCACATTTGTGGGTTTTCAAGGACAGTAGCAGTGCGACACGTTTCAGAACATTTTATGTTCAAACTGAAGACGGTCTAAACACACAGTTAAAGGATTTCATTGCAACAGAGATTGAGAGGATCACTGAGCATACACCTTATACTTACATATCTCAGACAAATGAGAATAGCTGCCTGTCTATTGACCCTACAAGTACAGATTTTCCACAACTGAAAGCACTAGTGGATCGGCTTGAGAGTGAACATAGAATTACAGATACAAAAGACCTGAAAGGTGCAAAGGGGTATGTAGTTAAATTTACTTCAAACGGAACTACTGTTTATGCAGTAAAAAGATCCACCTCTACATGGAAAACATCATATCCAAAAAAATACATCAATATGATTTTTTCAAATGGTGAATTATCTGGGGTTGAGGACAATAGCTTTTCCATAGAGAAAAATTTTGACTTCTATGTGATTAATAATACTGTTTTCGTCGCTAACAAGCGTGGGTTTGAGTCCGCTATGCAACATAGAGCTGCATATGCTCAGGCATTTACGCTGCTCCAACAAACTCCAGCATTTAGTGGCTTATTTTCTGACATAACTCCTATCATCGAATATGTTGGCACAAATTCCATACAGTTGAGACGGATGGCGGTTATCGAAAAAAAAGGGATTTACAGCAGACCAAACTTTATTCCTACTCTGCAAAGAGTAAATACTACAAGAAATTGGGGTATTAACTTTGACCTATCAAACAACACTATAATTCCTTGTGAAACTACAGCGAGTACTATCATAAATGTTCTGCTTGATCACAGGCTTATGAGTGAGATAACAGATAATATCTATGATGTACCTGATGCGACTCAAGTTTAGGTGCTTAACAAGAAAATCCAAGTGACGCCTACGGCGCACCTGATTTAGGCGTTAGGGCTGCAAGGAGGGTTTTGTGGATTATTTGATACCAAAAGATTTGCCTTATGAATTCTTGAAGTCACTTGGTATATCAACTGTTGAGCGAGTTTCTATTGAGCCGTTCAGTGGTAGTAAGAAGGTTGAGTGCTATAACAACGTTCTAAAGTTCTTAGAGACAAATAGCGGTGAGATCCAATTTGGTTGGTCATTTTCTCAACTTGGGAAGATAGTCCTTAAACTTACGGGTCATGTTGTCATAAAGCTTCCTGATGGCTCATTCAAGTGTGTTACTCCTTCTGAACATGAAGTTTCTGAAATTTACTTTTACCCCGACAACTCTATTATTGCTTCGGTTAATGAGTCGAGGCTTCCGGCGAAAGTATTTGCGCTCGTAGACAATGAAACAGTGAATCGTTTCGTTAAATTTGAAAACCTTCAAAATAAAATGAGGCTAGAAGGTAATGAGCTTGCTATTGAGCTAATTATGCATGACAAATACCTTCTTTCAAGTAAGCTCATCGAGACTTTCAATGCCTATAACGATTAGTCAAGCCCTAACAAACGCATTAACAATTTTTAGCCAATTATGCGGACGTTATGTGTCGTAGAGATATATGGGAATATTTGAAGTATTCATGATCGTTTTTATTCCGGCTGGCACTCTGCTGTTGAATGCCTGGCGGAAGAATATGAACGGTACAAAAAGGTGGCTGCAACTTGCATACCTATTTGTTTCATTGGCGATGGCTGGCTCGCCTTTGATTTATGTACGCAGCATAGAGCCAAACCATACGGCACTTGCGGTTGTATTAGCTGGAGTAGCGTTTTTTTGGTTCGCAATAGTAGGAGGTCGTAGTGCAAAAACATAACAAGTTTCTCAACGATCGCCCTGATCTTCCCCCGCTTTAACGAACACCACCAACGCGCCCGCTAAATCACCCCTCTCTTTCTGCACTCAAAAAGCCCTGCCCTGAACTCAGCTCAGGGCTTCTCTCCCCGCGTCAGACGCGCATTGATATCGGCAATAACGCCCGGTAAATCCGCGACCGAATCAATCACATAATGTGCTCCGGCATCGTTAAAGCGCTGGATTTCTTTGCTGCGGCGCAGTGCCTGTTCGCTGGCGGAAAGCGTTGTTCACTCTCAGTCTGGCTCAAATATCAGAAACCTGGGAATCATCAGCCAGGCATGTTAATTCGGACAACAACTATTAAAAACCGCGTATACTGTCCGTTGTATTGGAGAGATTCTGAAAGTAATAATTTTCAGATCTATTGAAGCCATACCAGGCTGGGAGCAGCGCTTTATGAGTTCATTTCATGTCAGATCCTAGGCAATATATCAGGAATACAAGCGGCGAGTTACTTGGCTATTCCAAATTTGGCGTACTTTGGAATCCGGATCACTCGTCACGCCAGGGTGAGTTTTTCGCCGGAAAAATCTATAACGATGCCAAAATAGTCATTGCCGAACTAGAGCTCGGAAAAGTAATCACTGCCGATGGGGCTTTAGTTGGTGAGGTAAAATCGGTTGGTAATCTTCGTCATGACATTTACCGGCACGGCCAGTGGGTAGGCTATCACGAAGGTGATGACATCCTGTCTGCTGCAGCGGCGCTAATGCTTATATTTGATAAGCTTTAAAAAGAAGCATAATCGGGTATGGCAATGGTTACCTCCCCATCGATTCAAGGTTTAGAATTCATGAAATACACATACTTACTCCCTCTGATCATTGCATGCTCACTTGCCATTGCCGATGCCGATGCGCTACCGGATCTGAATACAATGAGAATTGGGCTGAATTCAGCGGATGCGAAAGAATATGCTTTTTCACTTTATTCTCACGGATCAAAGTTCAGTACTATTCTTGAAAGAATAGAATCCGGTGATCCTGACTGGCTGACATTAGGAAGATTGCTGGAAAAGCACGCAGATGGCTGGATAGCCACTTCATTATTTTTATCGTTCGCCAACGCCATTCAGAACAATCCAAAGTCAGCCTTATCAATCATGACTGACCATGAGATATTTTTATCATGCTCCGTGCCACTATTAGAACCCACTAAGTCTGATTTCGATACATTCGTTAAAAATACAATGGGAGCGGTTCAGGAGCTTGACGATGTGGAATTATCAGAAAAGAAGAAGCTTTGCCTGGGTTACTTAGAAGAAGCCCGATACTTCTCTGAAAACAATTGGCCAGACTCATTTTAGAAGCCATCCAGAGTTAACCATGATAGCTCTTTCGGTCACGGAATCGTTGGCGGGAAGCAAGTGATAACATTGGTGTTTAAAAATGTGGTGTAGGAAAGCCTATGCAGGCGCCATGATCAGGAAACAACCTATCCAATCAAGCTGACATATAAGCTCTCAACTTTGAGCACTACTCTGTGGAGGATGCATGGAGAACAGAAAAATAGGTTCATTAGTAGGCCTGGCCATTGGTGACGCCGTCGGAACAACAGTCGAGTTTGAGATTCGAGGCAACTTTGAACCTGTCACCGATATGATGGGTGGTGGGCCGTTCAGGCTTAATGCCGGCGAGTGGACAGATGATACATCCATGGCTTTATGCCTGGCTCACAGTCTTGTATTCAGAAACGGTTTCGATGCCGTTGATCAGATGAACCGATACTGCAATTGGTATCAATATGGTTACATGAGTTCAACGGGAGAATGCTTCGATATCGGCTTCACGGTATCAACTGCCCTCCGAAGCTATCTTGAAAGCGGCAATCCATTTTCAGGTGCTGTGGATGAATACTCTTCCGGCAATGGCTCTTTAATGAGACTTGCACCAATTCCAATGTTCTTTTCAGATCTGGAAGAGTGCATAAAATTTGCTGGTGAAAGTTCTCGCACAACGCATGGATCAGCAGAGTGCATCGATAGCTGCAAGTTATTCGCGAGCCTTCTTTACCATGCTTATACGAGCACTGAAAAAACTGAAATTTTTACCCGGAATACTTATAAACCGGCCACAGATAAAGTTTCCGGCATATCCGAAGTGCGATTCCTCGATAACTCATATTCACAGCTAACCGGCAGCGGCTATGTTATTGAGAGTCTGGAGTCCGCACTCTGGTGTTTTATGAATAGTAATAGTTTTGAAGAATGTGTACTTATGGCTGCTAACATCGGGAATGATGCGGATACAACGGCTGCCATTGCCGGACAAATCGCGGGAGCCTTTTACGGTCTTGAGAATATCCCCTCACATTGGGTAGATAAATTAGCAATGAAAGATGAAATACTTGAAATTGCCTCTAAGCTCGCGAATGCCGGAAAAAATTAGATATCATGGCTTCGTGAATCATGATCGCCATTGCTTTAACGGACACCACCAACAGCATCCGTTAAAGCATCATCCCACTCTTTGCGCACTCAGAAAGCCCTGCCCTGAATTCCGTTCAGGGCTTTTCTCCCCGCGCCAGACGCGCATTAATATCGGCAATAACGCCCGGTAAATCCGCGACCGAATCAATCACGTAATGTGCTCCGGCATCGTTAAAGCGCTGGGTTGCTTTGCTGCGGCGCTGTGCCTGTTCGCTGGCGGAAAGCGCCTGCCAGTCGGCCAGATCCAGGCCGACTTCGTTGCCGCTGACGCTGACACCGACGGTCCACATACCGGCACGCAGGCCTTCTTCAATACCGGGTAAGGTATCGTCTACTTTAATGCAGGCGTGGACGTGGTTAACGCTCAGTTGCAGCGCTAACGCCAGCGCCATATCGGCGTATGGGCGGCCACGCAGGACATCGGTGGCGAATACACAGGCATCCGGTTCGTAACCCTGATCTTTGGCGGCGATTAATGCCGGTTCCATCATGCCGGGGCCGTAGCCGGTATTACCGCCGATTTTTAACCCCTGCTCACGCAGCTGGTCGTAAGCGGCTTTCCAGCCCGGAATTAATTGTGCACGTTCGCCAACGATGCGCGTCTGAATCGGCGCAAAGGCATGGTACAGGCGGTCGATTTCGGCGCTGTCGGCTTCCTGCCCTTTCACTTCCAGCCAGCGTGCATGAATACGCGGATTGGCCAGCATACGGGTAATGTGTTCGCGTTTTTCGGTACCCATGGGTTCACGCGCTTCGGCCTGGGTTACTTCAATACCTTCGGCGGCGAATAATTCCATAAAGGCGTAAACCGGTGCCAGCGAGCCAAAATCAATGGTGGTGCCCGCCCAGTCGAGAATAACGGCTTCTGTTGGCCCGGCAAAAAAACGTTGCGATTTAAACATGGGTATTGCGCTCCTGCACCACACGGGTGTGCTGAATTAATAGTTCGTAATAATGGTCAATGCCCGGTACTTGTAAGGCCGGTTGTTTACCCTGCTCGTCGTATTTACGCAGCCGTAAAGCGTCGACAAACCAGGGCGAAGATTCAAAGGCGCGGCAGGTGCTTTCATCCATCCAGCCGCCCTGCAGTTCCAGGCTCTGCTGTGATGCCGCCGACAGCGACTCGCGGTAAACGGCATCGGTGGAATATAAATAGCGCTTGGCCGCGACATGCAGACGAATGGGTTTGGTCACGTCATCGGCAAAATACTCACTTAAAAAAGCCGCGCCGACTTTTTCGTGGTAGCCGTTATCGCCACCGGCTTCCGGATGCAGCCCCTGTTCCTGCCAGGTAATTAAATGGCCAACATCATGCAGCAGCGCGGCAATAACCAGATGCGCTGGCGCATTATCCTGTTCGGCAAACCAGGCACATTGCAGAGCATGCCGCGTCTGGGAAATATCTTCCCCCAGTGGCATATGGCCGTAATCGGCAAAGGGTTGCCAGACCTGATCCACGGCTTTGCGTGCCAGCGTGCGTAAGCGCATGATGATTCCTCCGTTGTCGGCTGTCAGAGCCAGAAGCGGTGCTTTTCCAGCGCCTGCAGCAAACGCTGCATATCCTGCGGGAAAACATCACCGATATGGCCAATGCGGAAACACGGCGTTGCCGTTACCTTGCCCGGATAAATCACAAAGCCTTCCTGCTTTAAGCGCTGATACAGCTGGTTAAAATCGAACGCCGGATTATCGGGATATTTAAAGGTCGAAATAAACGGCGATTGTTTATCGCGGCTGACCACACACTCGAACCCCAGTGCCTGCATACCATCGACCAGGGTGCGGTGGTTTTCGGCATAACGCTGTGCCCGGGCGCTGATGCCACCCTCTTCTGCCAGTTCTGCCAGCGCCTGCTGAAAAGCGCGTACCACATGGGTTGGCGAGGTAAAACGCCATTTACCCTGGCCCTGCTCCATGCACTGCCACTGGTCAAATAAATCCAGACTTAACGTGCGCGCACGACCGGCACATTTGGCCAGCGCATCGCGTCTTGCAATCACAAAGCCCATACCGGGCACGCCCTGAATGCATTTATTGGCCGAGCTGATCAGAAAATCGATACCCAGTGCTGCCAGCGGAATTTCGATACCACCAAACGAGCTCATAGCATCGACAATCAGGGTTTTGCCGGCGGCTTTAATCACTTCAGCATAGGCCGCCAGCGGATTCAGAATGCCGGAGGTGGTTTCACAATGAACCAGCGCCACATGGGTAATGGCCGGGTCATCATGCAAAGCCTGATTCAGTTCTTCCAGACTCACCCACTCATGTTCGGCAGCGGTTAACAGCACATAATTAATACGGTGTACCCGCGCCATATCGGCAATGCGCTGACCGTAAGCGCCATTGGCTAAAATCAGCAATTTATCATCGGCCGAAAAGGCACTGCTGATGACACTCTCTACCGCAAAACTGCCACTACCCTGCAGCAGCACCGCACTGTATTCCTCTGCAGCGCACTCTTTTTCACCACAGAGCGCCAGCTCTACCAACTGTTCACGAATAGGCTGCACCACCCCCAGGTTGTAATCGTCATCCCAGGTACACCAGTCACGCAGCATGGTCTGCTTTACACTGGCCGTGGTACTCAGGGGGCCGGGAGTGAGTAATAAATAAGGGTTATTCATAAGTCCGTCACGTTTGCGCCGAGTGGGTTTTTGTATTCTCTTCATTCTGGTCTAGACCAGAATGCGCAAACTATAAAAGCTAACGGAGTGAGCGGCAACGGCAGTTTAATGAAGTTTTTGTGACAGCAATGCAGAGTGTTGGGCTGGAGGATTATTGAGTTCTGTGGCCGCTGCGCGGGATGGCTTTTTTAGTTAAAGGATATCCGTGTAGCCGCTGCGCGGGATGGCTTTTGTAATCTTTGCAATGCCTTTGCGGGTGCTCCGCCCCCTGCGCCCCCATGCAAGGAGAGGTATCTCCTTCCGATCCTCTCTTGCGGCTGTCCGGTGCTGTTCAGTCAACTGCGTGGCCAATCCGGCCCGCACAGCAATTCGCCCGGAGCCTTTTACGGTTTGATAATTGAAATGAATAGACTCCGGGCCGTACTGTGCTTTCCACCGGATTGTCTGCCTGATTGACTGGCACCGCACAAATGCCGCGTTTATTCAGACGCAACGCGGCTTTTTAAAATAGACAAAAGCAGAAGCTGAAAAGCGGTTTCGCGCTATGGTTTTATGCGCCTGCAGGACGCCGGTTTGAATCATTCTGCGCCGGTACGTCCCGGCATGGATGCCGGGCGAGCGAATAGGGCCATGGACGGCCCATTATTCGCGTTACCGCGACCGCAGGATTATTCAGAACGGATTAAGTCCTGCACAGCGCGAAGCAGGGAGTTTGCCCGACCGGCGTGAGGGGTAAGACCCCTCAAAGAGGTCATAGGGCCGGGCGGCAGCCCAAAAAGCCAGCCCGCGCAGCGGCAGTCAGTATTCGCAGAGATTGCTTAGCCGTTCCGCAAAGGCTTCGATATGATTACAAAAGCCAACCCGCGCAGCGGCCACAGAAACAGTATCGCGGCTAAAAGCCGCTCCCACCAAGCCCCTCCCACAAAACAGCTGAAAAAAGAAAATCAGTGACTGGGAATCCGCAGTTCTATCGCACTGTGAACCCAGTGCTCAATATCAAACTCCACCGCTTTGCGCTCCCCTTCATAACGAATACGGCGAATTTCCAGACAGGGCGCGCCGTTAATATGCGACAGCGCGTCGGCCACCTGATCATACACCGCCGACACACAGATACGGTTATCTTCGTGCGTAATTTCGACGTTGTAATCGCGCTGCATCAGGGTGGTGAGCGAGCCTTCCAGGTCTTTTTTCATCAGTTCCGGAAAGCGGCTTTCCGGCAGGTAGATGAATTCGTACAGCACCGGACGACCATCGAGGGAGCGCAGACGCACAAGCTCAATCAGTTTTTCATCAGCGGCAACGGCCAGTGCCGTGCGAGCTGTCTGCGGACCTTTAATACGTTTTTGTGAAATTAATTCGGTGGCCGGAGTGCGTTGTTGCTGCTCCGCCAGCAGGTAGAAATTCACACGCGAAGACGGGTCATATTCCAGCNNCGGCGTCCTGCAGGCGCATAAAACCATAACGCGAAACCGCGCTTCAAAATGAACAACACTCAGCTTTCCATGCCACATAAAAACATGAAATGAAAACAAGCTTCGCGTAATGATTAATGCGCACGTGGCCCGCCGCAGCGAATGATGGTTTTTTTGATCCGCCGGGCATGGATGCCCGGCGAGCGCGCAGCGACAGGGATGTCGCACGGGCGCGTGGTCAGAAAAACCGAGTGAGTAAGGATTTACGGGCCACAAAGCGCGAAGCGGGCCGATTGTGTGCTCC
>NZ_DDCJ01000082.1:4773-12189 GCF_002335285.1 Thalassolituus sp. UBA2009 | reverse complement strand
CCGCGCAGCGGCCACAGAAACAGTGTCGCGGCTGAAAGCCGCTCCCACCAAGCCGCTCCCACCAAGCCGCTCCCACAAAACAGCTGAAAAACTCAGTGACTGGGAATCCGCAGTTCTATCGCACTGTGAACCCAGTGCTCAATATCAAACTCCACCGCCTTACGCTCCCCTTCATAACGGATACGGCGAATCTCCAGACAGGGCGCGCCGTTAATATGCGACAGCGCGTCGGCCACCTGATCATACACCGCCGACACACAGATACGGTTATCTTCGTGCGTAATTTCGACGTTGTAATCGCGCTGCATCAGGGTGGTGAGCGAGCCTTCCAGGTCTTTTTTCATCAGTTCCGGAAAGCGGCTTTCCGGCAGGTAGATAAATTCGTACAGCACCGGACGACCATCGAGGGAGCGCAGACGCACAAGCTCAATCAGTTTTTCGTCAGCGGCAACGGCCAGTGCTGTGCGTGCGGCCTGTGGGCCTTTAATGCGCTTTTGTGAAATTAATTCGGTGGCCGGAGTGCGTTGTTGCTGCTCCGCCAGCAGGTAGAAATTCACCCGCGAAGACGGGTCATATTCCAGCCGTGGCGGTGAGACAAACCAGCCGCGGCGGTTGGAGCGGTAAATCAGCCCTTCCGATTCCAGCTTCGACAGCGCATCACGCACGGTAATTCGCGTGCTTTTAAACTGCTCGACCAGTTCGCGTTCGGATGGCAGGCGTTCGTTCTGTTTCAGGCGTGACTGTTTGATCAGTCCGGCCAGGTAGTCGCGTATTTCGATATTGGCTGGCAGCATTTTTTTCAATCCGGCATCGGTATGCATGGCTATTTTAGCCTCGCCGCAGCAACAGAAGCCAGCGGCTGTTTCCGGAGCTCTTCCTCAGACTGCTGTCCATTGCGGAAAAAGCGCCAGCGGAAATACAGCCACGACAGCGTGACCAGCGCCCCACCAATAATAGCGGTGCTGTAAACAGCACTGACAAAGAAATTCAGCCAGCTGATGTCCGCTGCATAAAAATGCTTAACCAGCAATAACCCCACGCTGCCGGTATAACCGGCGCTGTCAGCCAGATAAATCAGAAATCCGGCATTAGCCACGCCACCGGCCAGCGCGACAAAACGGTCAAACAAAAAGCAGTTAAACGGAATATAGGCCAGATACAAACCCGTACCTAAGGCGACCATCCAGATTTTACTGTCGAGCCAGTGTTGCTGATGCAGCCAGGTGCTGTAACCGAGAATAAAGCAGCCCAGCACAATGGCGAGATGGTTGGCGGTAAAGGCACGGAAGTTATCGCGGATAAACATTAATAATGCCAGCGCCACCAGCACCATACCGGCGATGCGTACCCCCGCGTAGGTAAAAATCGCGGGTTCATTGCCATAACCCAGCGCCTGCCAGATTTCGGCAGAAAAGTTATCGCGGAAATCGCGTAAGCCGGTGAACAGTAAAAATGCCAGAATCAGCAGACTCAGACCAAACCAGTACTGACCGAATAACTGCCAGCGGTCGGCGGCGGTCATCGGCTGGCGTTTCATGCGTTCAGCCTCATCTGTCGCATCCGGTTCCGGAATCATCGACAGTGCATAGACCGAAATCAGCAGCAGCGGCATAAAAATCAGGCCGGTTAAAAACGGCATCCAGAATTCCGGCACATCGGCATAAACAATTAACGCCTTGCCTACGCTGCGTACCATGCCTGAGGCAACAATAAAAGTGGCACTCAATCCTGCCCCCAGTAATTCCGAGGTTTTACGCCCTTCCAGATAACTGAATACCAACCCCCAGATCATGCCCAGCGGCAGACCATTAAAAAACATCGCCAGAGGTTTTAATGGCGCCGGTAATACCGCAAATAAAAACAATGCCAGTTGTGCACTGGCGACCAATAACACAATGGCCAACGCGCGGCGGTCGTGCATCATGCCCGACACCACACGGATACCGATAAACTTCGACAACAGATAACCCAGCACCTGAGAAAAAATCAGAATCACTTTGTAATCCATGCCAAACAGGGTCTGGCCATCGTACATCGCCACCGAGAAAGGCTTGCGGAAGGCGTACATAGAAAAGTACGTCATAAAGGCGGCGCTGATGGCAAACATCACAAACCAGACAGCAGGCGCATGTTGTAAACGCTGCTGAACCCGCTGGTGAAAACGCTGAAACGGCATAATTAACATAGTAATACTCCCGCTGCGGCACCTGTGCCTGCAGCGCAATCAGTTCTTATAAACAGGAAATACCCGAGGGATATGTCGGCTGTATGAAAATGCTGCATTCAGCCGGTACTCTTGCCGCTGCGCGCACGGGCACAGTGCAGGCGGAATTCCGCACTCATCGGATCGGCTGGCGGCTGCAGGGTGGCAAAACGGGCCGGTGAGAATTCTTCGGCGGCAACAAAGGTGGGTTTGCCGAGAATCTGCTCGCTCAGCAAACGGCCAATACCGCCACTGAACGCAATACCGGCACCGGAGCAGCCGGTGGCGACAAAGGCATTGCTGTACTGCTCCAGACGTCCGAGCAAAGGTTTGCCATCCGGCGTGTAAGACGACACACCGCTTAAGTAATGCGACAGTTGCGCCTGCTCCAGCAGCGGACAGAGCGCCAGCAGGTTATGCCAGTGCTCTTCCAGTGCCAGCCAGCCGTTGGCATCTTCGGCAAAATGAAAACTGTGAATATCGTGCGGTAATGCACGCGGGTCGGCGACACAACACTGGCTGTCGCGCACACCAAATAACAGCGCCGATTGTTCGCTGCGGAAATAGGCTTTGGCCGAAGGAATAATTGCCATCGGCTGATTGGCATCAACCTGCGGCTGGTTGTTGGTTATCCAGTAATGGCTGCGAACCGGTGCCATCGCCAGTGCGATATCGTAGTCATAGGCCAGCGCCGCACTCCAGGGGCCAGCCGCCAGCACCACACTGTCGGCACGGATAAATTCACCGCTGGCTAAATATACCCCGGTAAATGTACCGCCCTGTGATTCCAGCCGGCTGACCGCACAATGAGCAATAATCTGTGCTCCTGCGGCGCGGGCAGAACGGGCATAAAGCTGTGCCAGGGTATAAGGGTCGGCGTGACCGTCATCGGGGTAATACAGCGCACTGCTGTCTGCTGTGATTGCGTCAGCCAGGGCAGCAGCCGCTGAATATCGCTGGTGTCCAGCCATTGTGTGCCAACATCCAGCTGCTGCGCCTGCTGAAAATAACGTTGCTGTTGCTCGACGTTCGTTATCGTGTAACGGCGATGTGCAAACAACCGCTGCGTTGCGCAAAGGGCAGATTAAAACGCTGCTCCAGCATACGCAGAGTGCTGTGAGTTTCGTGCACCATTAATGCGGCACTGTCGCTGCTGCGCGCCCGGGTTAATAAGGCTGCCGCCTGACTGGTGGTGCCTGCACCTAATTCGCCGCGCTCAAATAGCCAGACCTGTGCCTCACCACTGTTCTGCAGATAATGGGCAATGGCGAAGCCTAAAATGCCGCCGCCAATAATAACCACCTGCTGTTTTTCCGCCATCTTGATACTTCTTTTGGTCTAGTCCAGATGAAAGTATTTAAAAGAGTACGGATGACAAAACGATGACAGGCAGGTTCAGAGAAAGAAAACGTTGTATCAAGGCAGAACACAAATAAAAACACCGGCCGGAGCCGGTGTTCTTTGTTACTGCAATAAATCAGAAGAAGCTGTATTTAACACCCAGATTGGCGCGGTAACCGTAGTATTCCACCTGCAACGGACGGCGTTCGCTGCCGAGGTAATACTTCATCGGTTCGTTGGTGATGTTATTAATATCGGCGTACACCATCAGATCGCTGGTTGCCTGATAAGATGCGCTCAGATCAACGCTGGTGTAATCACCGTAGTAGCTGTCTTCGTCGCTGCTGTCACCGTGTTCCTGAATATAAGCGCCTTTATGGTTAACAGCGATGCGCACGGCAAAGGTGCTGTCATCGTAGAATAACGCGGCGTTATACAGAGAGTCGGCCTGACGCGGAATATCGGCTTTGCGGCCATTGGTTAATTCCATCACCGAACGCATACGGGTGTAGTTAGCCTGTACGCCGACATTTTCCAGCGCATCGGCAATAAAATCGAGGCGACGACTGAAGGCAAACTCAGCACCGGCCAGCCAGGCATTATCACCGTTCACCGAATCCACACGGTCAACGGTTTCACCTTTAAAGGTTACTTCAGAGCGCTTGCTGAAAATCGGATCGCTGATCTGCTTATAGAACAGGCCGCCGGAAATCACACCGACATTGTCGTAATAACGCTCAAATAACACATCCAGATTATTGGAATACGTCGGGTTCAGTCCCGGATTGCCTACCACCAGTTCACCATCGGCTTCAGAATAGGCCTGACCCGGAGCCAGCGAACCAAAGTCCGGACGGGCAAAGGTACGGCTGAAGGCAGCGCGCAGGTTGCTGTCGTCGGTCAGGGCGTAGGTCATATGTACAGACGGCAGCACCGAGGTGTAAGACTTGGTCTTTTTAACCGGCACAATCACCAGCGTGCCGGCATTGTCTTCGGCGCTGTAACCGGACACTTCGGTCTCGGTGCGTTCGACGCGCACACCGCCCACCAGGCTGACATCATCGTTCAGCTGATAAGTCGCCATACCGTAACCGGCCATCTGGGTTTCGTTCACATCGAAGTTACGACCCAGCGCCCCACCGTTGGCTACGGTGTAGGATTCGCCATCAATCAGTTCGAACTGATCGCGGTTTTTGTTCCAGAAATTTTCCAGATCCGACATATCCGCCACCTGGCTGAAGTCATCGGCGTAACCGGCGTTAATTTCTTCCAGATAATCGTTACGGCCCGGCTGATCGCTTAAATCAAAGTCGCTCAAAAGCGGCGTTGTCGCACTGTCTTTCCACTGATAAAACTCATCGGAGAAACGCGCAACCCGCTCTTTTTCACGGTATTTGGTACCGAATTTCAGTTGCAGATCGAGGCTCATATCCTGAGTAAAATCGAGCTGCGCCACGACCTTATCTTTTTCCCGCACATCGACCTTATAAAGTTCAATAGAAGACAACGCCATCTGTGTCGGGTCCATGCTGAAGCCATCCGGTAAATGGGTGGATGGTTTATTCGATGGACTGTTACCCCCGTCGATGGTGTTGTACGACAGGTTTTTACCGCTGCGGTTATCCAGCCCTGCAAAGCCTACGTTTTTCTGATCAAAACGGGCGACGAAATAACTCTTGTCTTTGCTGTTCGGCACATCGCCGTAATAGAAGTGGTTATCGTAGGTTGAGGCTTTCCATTCCAGCAGACCGCCCTCTCCGACCCAGTGTTCACCACCCAGCTGATGACCGCTGAGTTCGGTGGTCAGAATATTGTGAATATGCTGCAGCTCGATCCGGTCTTTATCAAAACGGTAGCGGTGTTTGTAATGGGTTTCATCGTCGATCAGGGTACCGTACAGGGTACGGGCATAGACGGTATCGCCATTATCGAATTTATATTCCACGGCACCGTTAAAACCACGGGTATCGCGCTCACCGGTATAATCGCGCAGTTCAAGGCGTTTAATCCCTTCGCCACTGCGGCGTGGTTCAAAGTTATCGGTCGCCCAGTTACGCACATACTGGCTGGCATTAACGATATAACCCCACTTACCATCGTCACTGCGGTCACCGGCAAGAATATTCAGGTTATAACCACTCTCTTCCGCTTTATCGTTGTAGTTGGTGCCAACGGTGACATCCAGTGTGGTTTCCTGTGGCGCACGGCGGGTAATAAAATTCACATTACCGCCAATGGCATCGCCTTCCATATCCGGCGTTACCGCTTTGCTGACTTCCACACTTTCGATCATTTCGGTCGGAAAAAAATCGAACGCAGTCGCACGCGAGGTGGTTTCTTCTTCGGCGGTCGGAATACGGTCGCCGTTCAGCGAGGCGGAACTCCACTGCGCCGGTAAACCACGCACGGCAACAAAGCGGCCTTCGCCCTGATCGCGCTCAATCGAAATGCCGGGAATACGCTGTACCGCTTCGGCGGCGTTGCGGTCCGGTAATTTACCGATGCCGTCAGCCGAAATGGCATTAAGAATACGGTTGGCGTTTTTCTGTGTGTTCAGCGCTTTCATTTCGCCCTGAAAAATATGGCCAACGGCGACCACTTCTTCGATACCTGCGCCGGTAAATACCACTTTCAGTGCGCCCAGATCTTTACGCTCATCGGCGCTCAGGGTCACGGTGGTTTGCAGCGGCTCATAACCTACATAGGTAATTTTCAGGTTGTAGGTGCCGGGCTGCAGGCCTTTGAGAATAAACTGGCCGCGTTCATCACTCTGAACACGGGCGCCGGTTTCCACAACGGTAACCGTTGCACCGGGTAATATCGAACTCTGATCAATCACCGAACCCATCAGGCTGGCATCGGCCAGTGCCAGCTGGCTGCCCAGCAACAGTGTCGCCAGCAGTGGCAGTTTTGCAGTTTTAAACGTCTTCATCCTAATCCCCATAGTTTCCAGTAAGCCGCAATCACGCCCCTTGTGCCGGCGGCATCCGAATCTGGTCTAATCCAGTTAGCCAGTGCAGATTAGGAAGAAAATATGACGGGGTTATGACTGTGGCGTTCAACAACGGGCAGAAATCACATTGCCGATATGAGCAGATTACAGACACAAAAAAGCCCGCGGTTAAGCGGGCTTCAGCAGAATAAAAAACTAATCGTTATTCTGCAGCGGCGGTTTCAGCTGTAGTTTCAGCCGGTGCGGCTTCTGCAGTTTCTGCACTGCTGTCTGCGCTTACAGCTTCTGCAGCCGTTTCTGCAATTGGGGCTTCGTAGCGCAACCATTTCTGGCTGCGGCCAATCCAGGATACGCCGATATAACCGCGAACGCTCAGGCTCTGGCCATCTTCAGCAACTTCCAGCTGGGATTTATAAATGCTGCCGGATTTAGGGTCGAGGATACGGCCGCTTTCCCACTCGCCTTCACCTTCTTTTTCCAGCCCCCACATAAAGGTCAGGCCTTCAACCGGCTGATCTTTAAAATCGTCCGGACATTTTTCACAGGATTTGCCCTGATCTTTTTCACGCAGCAGTTTTACGATAGTGCCCTGCAGCTTGCCTTCTTCGTTAATGTTGATGTCAACGACGCTGGCCTGGCTGCCGTCTTCGTCGTCGATGGTTACCCACTGGCCCACAGCAGGATCGGCCATGGCAACGGATGACAACAGGCTAAAAGCAAGAGCGGATATGGATTTTTTCACAGACAAACTCTCCAGAGCTGGTGCAATTCCGGCCGGAGGGCAATGCCCGTATTACAACGAGCCGCGACACAACCGGACCCCGGCCGCTTGCGTTATCAGTTATTGGTTAGGCCAGGTAGGCCGATCATAAGGTATCTTCCGGGAAAAATCCGCCATTTGGCTGTACCGATGGCTCTG
>NZ_DDCJ01000082.1:0-4518 GCF_002335285.1 Thalassolituus sp. UBA2009 | reverse complement strand
CCGGACTAAAGGCGTACGTATTAGCACCAAAGCACGCCATTTTTGCCACCTGCGACCATGGTCACCCCGTGCTTTCCGGGCCCCTGAAAAGCTTAGTTAACCCTTTGTTTTTAATAGAAAAAGTAATCATTGAACAGGAGTGTTCAAAATTGGTACTACCAAGGTCTAGCTGTCGTGTTCTGACGCTATGCTGCTAGGTTGATTCTGCATTCAAATAAAAACTAGGAGGGGTTATGGCTTTCAAGTCAGAAGACGATAAGAACGCGTACTGGCGCAAAAACCTGAAATTAATGTTCATTTTACTGGTTATCTGGGCAGTGGTGTCGTATGGCTTCGGCATTCTGTTCCGTCCAGTACTCGACATGATTCCGGTAGGTGGCGTTGGTCTGGGGTTCTGGTTTGCACAGCAGGGGTCCATTTATGTGTTCCTCGCCATTGTTGCAATTTACGCCAAAAAAATGCGCGAGCTCGATCGTGAGTTCGGCGTTGATGACGATGAATAAGTGAGGAGTTGAGCATGGATTTACAGACCTTAACTTACATCGTAGTGGGCCTGAGCTTCGCCCTCTATTTCGGTATCGCTATCTGGGCCCGTGCCGGAACCACCGGTGAATATTACGCGGCTGGCCGCGGTGTTCACCCGGTTGCCAACGGTATGGCTACCGCAGCTGACTGGATGTCTGCCGCTTCCTTTATTTCTATGGCAGGCCTGATCGCCTTCCAGGGTTATGATGCTTCTATCTTCCTGATGGGCTGGACCGGCGGTTATGTTCTGCTGGCACTCTGCCTTGCTCCTTACCTGCGTAAATTCGGCAAGTTTACTGTGCCTGACTTTATCGGCGACCGTTACTACTCCCGTACTGCCCGTATCGTGGCGGTTATCTGTCTGATCGTAGCGTCACTGACTTACGTAATCGGCCAGATGAAAGGGATTGGTGTGGCGTTCTCACGTTTCCTCGACGTGGATTATGCAACCGGTCTGTATGCAGGTATGGGTATCGTATTCTTC
Organism: Thalassolituus sp. UBA2009; assembly: GCF_002335285.1. Classification (NCBI taxonomy): domain Bacteria; kingdom Pseudomonadati; phylum Pseudomonadota; class Gammaproteobacteria; order Oceanospirillales; family Oceanospirillaceae; genus Thalassolituus; species Thalassolituus sp. UBA2009. The sequence goes on along the minus strand of NZ_DDCJ01000082.1, from coordinate 3,509 downwards.
TACGCCGTACTGGGCGGTATGAAAGGCGTAACCTACACCCAGATCGCGCAATACTGTGTACTGATTTTTGCTTACACCGTACCGGCGATCTTTATCTCTCTGAACCTGACCAATAACCCGATTCCACAGTTTGGTTTCCTCAGTGACACCGCTGACGGTACTCCGCTGCTGGTAAAACTGGATCAGACACTGGTTGACCTTGGTTTTGCTGAATATACCGCGCAGAAAGGCGGTACCTTCAACATGCTGATGTACACCCTGTCGCTGATGATGGGTACTGCCGGTCTGCCACACGTGATCATCCGCTTCTTCACCGTACCTAAGGTGTCTGATGCACGTTCATCCGCTGGCTGGGCTCTGCTGTTCATCGCCATTCTGTACACCACTGCTCCGGCTGTGGGTTCTATGGCCCGTCTGAACCTGACCAATACCATTCAGCCTGGCCCGGTTGGCAGCGCCGAAGGTAACCTGGCTTATGCTGAACGTCCGGACTGGTTCAAGAAGTGGGAAACCACAGGTCTGCTGGCATTCGAAGATAAGAATGGCGACGGCCGTATCCAGTACTACAACGACAAGAACCCTGAGTTTGCCGCAAAAGCTGAATCCTTCGGCTGGAAAGGTAACGAAATGGTGAAAGTCGACCGTGACATCATGGTACTGGCTAACCCGGAAATCGCTAACCTGCCAAACTGGGTAATCGCTCTGGTAGCGGCCGGTGGTCTGGCGGCGGCACTGTCCACTGCAGCAGGTCTGCTGCTGGCGATGTCGACAGCCATTTCCCACGACCTGCTGAAGCGTACCTTTATGCCGGATATCGGTGAGAAACAGGAACTCATGGCTGCACGTATCGCCATGGCCGGTGCCATTCTGGTAGCGGGTTACCTGGGTCTGAACCCACCGGGCTTTGCCGCACAGGTGGTGGCACTGGCCTTCGGTCTGGCAGCCTCCTCTATCTTCCCTGTACTGATGATGGGGATCTTCAGCAGTAAAGTGAATAACAGTGGTGCGGTTGCCGGTATGCTGGTTGGTCTGGTGTCTACCCTGGTATACATCTTTACCTACAAAGGCTGGTTCTTCGTGGCCGGTACTGAAATGCTGGCGAACACTCCGGACAACTGGTTCCTCGGTGTTTCTCCGGAAGCCTTCGGTGCTCTGGGTGCTCTGCTGAACTTCGCAACAGCCTTCATTGTGTCGAACATGACTGCACCTGTACCGGATGATATCCGTCACATGGTTGAAGACATCCGCTTCCCTAAAGGAGCTGGTGAAGCGCACGATCACTGAGATCAGGCGTTTGATACAAGCATAAAAAACCGGCTTCGGCCGGTTTTTTTTATGCTGCTTGCCGGTGATAAATTATCGGGATAGCAGCGCAGGAATGTTGGCAATAAACTCAGCGGTGCAGCATGTCGTTACGCAAAGGCGCCAGTTTTTTTAATAACCGGTTCTGATCGGTATAAGGAATGCCACTGTCTGTCAGTGCTTTCTGCAGTAATTCCACCACCCGGTTAAAATCGGCTTCACCGATATTCATTCCGGTGTGTACGCTGGACATATCATCGCCACTGTAACGGCATGGACCATCACTTACCGCGCACAGCTGTTCGCTGAATTTATTGCGGAAGCGTTCAATATCCGAATCTTTAAAAAACGGATAAATCTGCCGGTCAAAACTGATTTCTTCAATAAAGTGGTCGACCACAACTGCAATGCCTTCAGCACCACCCAATCGTTCGTACAGGGTGTCTTCTGCCATCAGAGGATTCAGTAAAGACGTTGCCATCAGTAGCGTGCTACTGCAAAGCAAAGAACGGATCATCACGGCTCTCCTATTGAAAATACCCGGTTAACGATACATACAGACCGTCCTGATCATCGCTGCCGGCAATGCTGCCAAGCTGCGCCCAGGCCAGGGTAAGGTTCAGCTGTTTATGCGGAAACCAGGCAATAAAAAGATCACGGTAATCATCTTCGCGAAATGCAGTTAAATTATCGGGCTTGGTGCGGTATTCCGCTCCCACGGCCAATCCATCACGTAGCAGCACCAATGCCGAAATCTCTGGCAGCAACTGATAACTGCGTTTGTCGTCTCCGCCAAACCCAAGCAAACCCATCTGATTGGCTTTACTGGCACGCACCGTTGCGTTCCATAAAACGTTGTACCCCGCCAGTGCTGCCAGATGGATTTTACTGGCCGACAGATAAATATCCGTTCCCTGGGTATCGTTATCCGCGCCAACGGCGGCGGCCGTATCACCATCCAGCAGCCGTTTATGCTGTAACCCCAGCGCCAGCTGTGGCATTGCCGTAAACACAGCATCACCGGCGAGCCGGAGTTTGCCACCATAAACTTCCTGACGGATATCCGTTGCGGTATTTTTTAAGCGGAAATTCTGCTGTGTTGCGCTGAGTTCCAGACGGTTGTTGTAGCTCCAGCTGGCGCCCAGCACCTCCAGACGAAAATCCTGCACATCGGTGCGGGTCGTAAACGCGCTGAGACTGTGTTCGCCCTGCTCACTGTAACCACTGATCAGCGCCCAGGGCACAAGACCTCCACCAGCCGCCCCTTCCAGCTGAGTAACACCGGAGGTTGCCAGCAGACGTCCCTGTGCCAATAGCGGCACACTAAAAAGAGAACCCAGCCCCAGCAAGGTCAGGTATTTCAGCGGTGAAAAACAGCCTTTCATGATTGTATCTCCTGTTGCCGCTCAGCCGTGTCAGAATGCTGCCGGAAGTCGGCCAGCCAGCCCGCAATACTTTCGAACGCCATCGGCCGGCAGAGAAAATACCCCTGAATATAATTACAACCGGCAGCCTGAAGCCAGGTTTCTGATGCCTGATTTTCCACTCCTTCGGCGGTCACTCTCAGGCCTAATTCACGTGCCATATTCAGCGTTGAACGGACAATGATCTGGTCATCATGCGTTTCTGCCAGATTCAGGATAAAACATTTATCGATTTTAATTTCGTCCACCGGCATGCGTGCAAGTTTGGATAACGCCGAATAACCAATACCATAATCATCCATCGAGATACTGAAACCATGCTCGCGCAGCAGCTGCAGTTGTTGCAGTGATTTTTCTTCATCCAGCATCATGTCGCGCTCGGTTATTTCCAGGCAGATATCCGCCGGCCGTAGTTGCAGATCCTGCAGTTTGTGTTCAATCAGGGTGGTCAGGCCATCCCGGCAAATATCCTGAGCAGAAATATTAATAGATACCTGCAGATCAATATTATTGCGCCGCCAGACAGCCACATGCTCCAGCACCTGCGCAATAACCCAATCGGTCAGCTGGCAGATCAGGCCGGTCTGTTCGGCCAGTTCGATAAAAACATCCGGGGGAATAAAACCATCCTGTGGATGGAACCAGCGGATCAAAGCTTCGGCTTTATCGACGTTTCCCGTCAGCAGATTTTTCTGCGGCTGATAGTACATCTGTAACTGGCCATCATTGTCGTTCAGCGCCTGCTTTAACGATTTCAGAATATGCAGTTTCTGCAGGTGTTGC
>NZ_DDCJ01000080.1:5987-50745 GCF_002335285.1 Thalassolituus sp. UBA2009 | reverse complement strand
CCCGCTGTACCTGATGATTTCCCTTATTTTTTCCGCCCTGATTGGTTTAATGGCCGGCATGGGCCCGGCCTGGCAGGCGGCTAAATTAAGTCCGATTGAGGCGCTGAGGGATGAATAAAAGCGGGATAAAAAAGATTTATGATTAAGCGCTGTTCAGTGCAATAAAAATAAAAAAGGCCAGTCATCGCTGACTGGCCTTTTTATAGGAATTCTGAAAATTGGTCGGGACGGCGGGATTCGAACTCGCGACCCCTTGCACCCCATGCAAGTGCGCTACCAGGCTGCGCTACGCCCCGACACATGTTCAGAAACGAGCTTAAAAGCCGCTTATGAACGCGCTCAAGTATACTTAAGCCACTGAAAAGTTAAAGATTTTTTTAGAAAGGCAGAGCGCTGTGAACGCTTCAGGAATGGCTGTCCGGGGTAAGTAAATCGGCCAGCTCTTTAAGCTCGGCAATCATGTTTTTGATGAGCGCCTGATCCATCGCCACGGCATTGGATTCACCCTCTTCGCTCAGACGCTGGCGGGCACCACCGATGGTGTAACCTTCGTGATAGAGCAAAGCGCGGATTTCACGCACAAGAATCACGTCCTGACGCTGGTAATAACGGCGGTTACCACGGCGTTTCACCGGGCTGAGTTGCGGAAATTCCTGTTCCCAGTAACGCAGAACATGAGGTTTCACGTCGCACAATTCACTTACTTCACCGATGGTGAAATAGCGCTTGGCGGGAATGGGGGGGAGTTCGTTATTGTGGCTGGGTTCCAGCATATGCCTCTACCCGAACCTTAAGTTTTTGCCCCGGCTTAAAGGTCACAACACGACGGGCGGAGATAGGGATTTCTTCGCCTGTTTTTGGATTGCGACCCGGCCGTTGACGCTTATCACGCAGGTCAAAGTTGCCGAAACCCGACAACTTCACCTGCTCATTACGGCTTAAGCTATCGCGGATCTCATCAAAAAAAAGATCCACCATATCTTTCGCCTCGCGCTTGTTGAGACCAAGATCTTCGAACAGTTTTTCTGCCAGTTCTGCTTTGGTCAAAGCGGTCATGCTAACCCCTTAGCGTTGCTCCCAGACTCTCTTCAAGATGAGCCAGTACTGATGAAACAGAATCGTTCACTTCTTCATCAGTTAATGTGCGCGAAGGATGCTGCCAGGTCAACCCCAAAGCCAGACTTTTTCTATCTGGATCAATGCCTTTGCCGACATACACATCAAACAGGTTGAGCTTTGTCAGGTAATCCCCTGCTTTCGCACGGATTGCCTGTAAAACCTGATCAACCTGCACATCCTGAGCGACCACCAGAGCCAGATCGCGGCGCATTTCCGGGAACTTCGACAGTTCGGAGAAATCCGGAATCGCGATTTCACGCACTGCCGCCAGATCCAGTTGCACCAGATACAGCGCCTGCTTAACGCCCAGAGGCTTCTGCAGGCTCGGATGCAGCGCACCCATTACGCCAACTTCCTGCCACTGACCGTCCGCGTCGAGCTTTTCGATGCGAGCGGTCTGGCCCGGATGCAGTGCCGGATGGCTTGCCGCAACAAAACGGTAGCGGCTCAGCTGACCGGTACGTGCCAGCAGGGATTCCACATCGCCTTTGGCATCAAAGAAATCGACGCCGGCATCGGTATCAGCCCAGGACTGCGGCAGACGATTGCCGGTCAGGGCGAAGGCCAGGGTCGGAATCTGATCCAGCTGACCATCGGCCTGTGGCACAAAGCGCAGGCCGGTTTCGAACAGACGCACACGCGGCTGCTGACGTTTGAGGTTGTAGCTGACCGCCTGTACCAGACCGGCGAGCAGATCGGTACGCATCACCGACATTTCTGCCGAAATCGGGTTCAGCAGTGCAATCGGTGCATGTTCAGGATCCATGGATTTCTGCAGCTGAGGTTCAACAAAGCTGTAGGTAATGGCTTCCTGATAACCGCGCGCCACCAGATGACGACGCAGATCGCCCATACTCAGGCGGTTTTCAGCCACGCGCGCCAGCGGCGAGGCCGCACTTGGCAGACGCACCGGCAGACGCTCGTAACCGTAGATACGGGCCAGTTCTTCGATCAGGTCAGATTCAATCGCCATATCGAAGCGGTAGCTTGGTGCAACCACATCCCAGCCATCGTCGGTTGCGGTCAACTGCATACCCAGACGGGTGAGGATATCTTCAATCTCGCTATCGGCCAGTTTCAGGCCAAGAATCAACTCGGCACGGGCACGACGCAGATGAATGGTCGGTGCTTTCGGCAGATGCGCTTCACTCGCCACTTCCACCACAGGGCCTGGCTGACCACCGCAGATCTCCAGCAGCAATGCCGTCGCACGTTCCATAGCTTTGGCCGCCAGGTTGTAATCGACACCACGCTCAAAGCGGTGGGAAGAATCGGTATGCAGGCCATAGTTACGGGCACGGCCGGCAATCGCCAGCGGCGCGAAGAAGGCCGCTTCGAGCAGCAGATCCTGAGTATCGTCCGCCACACCAGAGTGCTCACCACCCATAATGCCGGCAATGGCCAGCGGTTTGGCGTGGTCGGCGATCACCAGAGTGTCGGCGTTCAGTTCAACGTCCTGGCCATCGAGCAGCGTCAGTTTTTCGCCCTGCTCTGCCATGCGAACACGAATGCCACCGTCAATCTGCTTCAGATCGAAAGCGTGCATCGGCTGACCCAGCTCCAGCATCACGTAGTTGGTAACATCAACCACCGGATCAATGGAGCGGATACCGCCACGACGCAGTTTTTCCACCATCCACAAAGGGGTAACGGCTTTTACGTTGACGCCTTTGACGATACGACCCAGATAACGCGGGCACTGCTCGGCTGCCGAGACTTCGATGGCAGGTTTGTCATCGATGGCAGGCGCGACAGCGTTAACGACCAGCTCGGTCAGATCGGCTTTGTTCAGTACGCCCACTTCACGTGCCAGACCGGCCATGCTCAGACAGTCAGCGCGATTCGGGGTCAGATCCACTTCGATGATGGCATCATCGAGGTTCATGTATTCGCGGAAATCGGCGCCAACCGGCGCGTCTTCCGGTAACTCCATCAGACCATCGGAGCTTTCGGCCATACCCAGCTCGGCTTCGGCACACAACATACCGAAAGATTCGACACCGCGCAGTTTGGCTTTTTTGATTTTAAAATCGCCGGGAAGCACCGCGCCGATTTTCGCCAGCGGGATCTTCAGGCCGGTACGGACGTTCGCCGCACCACAGACAATCTGGAAGGTCTCATTGCCATCGGTCACCTGACACAGGCTGAGCTTATCGGCATCCGGGTGTTGTTCGCGACTGACCACCTGGCCCACCACAACGCCGGAGAACATACCAGCAACGGCTTCTACGCCGTCGACTTCGAGGCCTGCCATCGTTACCTGGGCGGCCAGTTCTTCAGTGCTGACAGCCGGCTGCACCCACTCGCGTAACCATTGTTCGCTGAATTTCATGTTGTACTAAATCCTGTAATAAGCGATTAACGGAACTGCTGCAGGAAGCGCAGATCATTTTCGAAGAACAGACGCAGGTCGTTAACGCCGTAACGCAGCATCGCCATACGCTCCATTCCCATACCAAAGGCAAAGCCGGTGTACTCTTCCGGATCGATGCCTACATGGCGGAATACCTCCGGGTGCACCATGCCGCAACCGCCGATTTCCAACCAGCGGGTTTTGGTGCCTTCCGGGGTTTCAATCACCCATTCAATGTCGATTTCCGCAGATGGTTCGGTAAACGGGAAATACGACGGACGCAGGCGCACCTTGATGTCTTTCTCAAAGAAGGCGGCCATAAATTCCTGCAGAATGCCTTTCAGGTCGGCGAAGCTGACGCCCTTATCAACCAGTAACCCTTCCATCTGGTGGAACATCGGGGAGTGGGTCTGATCGTAATCGCAGCGGTAAACACGGCCCGGGCAGATAATACGCAGCGGTGGTTGCTGGGCTTCCATGGTGCGCACCTGTACCGGCGAGGTGTGGGTACGCAGCAGACGTCCGGCATCAAAATAAAAGGTGTCGTGCATAGCACGCGCCGGATGGTGCGACGGAATATTCAGCGCTTCGAAGTTATGGAATTCGTCTTCGATTTCCGGACCTTCCATCACCTGGAAGCCGGCACCGGCAAAAAAGGATTCGATACGTTCGATGGTGCGGGTAACAGGATGCAGACTGCCTTCCTGCATTGCTCTGCCCGGCAGAGTAATGTCGATGGTTTCAGCGGCCAGCTTGGCATCCAGAGCGGCACTTTCCAGCAGCTGTTTACGCTGGCTGATTGCATTCTCAACCTGGTCTTTGGCTTCGTTGATGATCGCACCCATTTTCGGACGATCTTCCGGCGCCACGCTGCCAAGGTTTTTCATCAGGGAAGTGATTTCCCCTTTTTTGCCCAGAAATTGAACCCGTACCTGATCCAGCGCCGCTACATCTTGCGCTTCACTTACGGCGGCCAGGGCTTGCTGTGTCAGGGCCTCAAGGTTTTCCATCGTTGCTATCCATCAATTGACGTCAGATTGACAAAAAAATAGGGGAATCACCTAGATTACCTAAGCTCATCCCCTATTTCGCAGGCGTTGGTCAGAGCTTACACACTGACCATTACCGTTTTCCGGCTAAGCGGTGAAATTACAGGCTGGACTTGGCTTTTTCAACCAGAGCCGCAAACGCTGCTTTTTCGTTAACCGCCAGATCAGCCAGTACTTTACGGTCAATTTCAACAGCGGCTTTTTTCAGGCCGTTGATGAACTTGCTGTAAGACAGACCGTTAGTACGTGCACCGGCGTTGATACGCGCGATCCACAGCTGACGGAACTGACGCTTACGCTGACGACGATCGCGGTAAGCATACTGACCAGCTTTGATCACAGCTTGTTTAGCTACACGGAATACACGGCTACGCGCACCGTAATAACCTTTAGCCTGCTTCAGAATTTTCTTGTGACGACGACGAGCGATCACACCACGTTTTACACGAGCCATAGTTTATCTCCTGAATACCGATTAAAGATTAGGCAGCATGCGTGCTACCAGCTTAACGTCAGAGGCGTGAACCTGAGACATACCGCGCAGATGACGCTTACGCTTGGTGCTCTTTTTGGTCAGGATGTGACTACGGAACGCACAACGGTGTTTGAAGCCGTTCGCGGTCTTCTTGAAGCGCTTGGCTGCGCCGCTCTTAGTTTTGATTTTAGGCATTGTGTTACTCCAAAAGGTTATGGTGCATACAGAAACTAAGACCCTGTATAACACCTGCCATAATGAGCAGTCGGTAGAACGCATAAACCCGGCACTGAGCCGGGGTTATGTGATTCATTTAGGAACCAGACTACTTCTTCTTACCCGGGGCGATGACCATCACCATTTGACGGCCTTCCATTTTCGGGTGTTGTTCCACAGTGCCGAGTTCCTTCAGGTCCTCTTCAATGCGTTTCATCAACTCCATCCCGATATGCTGGTGAGCCATCTCACGACCGCGGAAGCGCAGAGACACTTTCGCTTTATCACCACCCTCAAGGAAACGTGTCAGATTACGTAATTTAATCTGATAATCACCTTCTTCAGTGCCCGGACGGAACTTCATTTCCTTAATCTGGACCTGATGCTGGCGTTTTTTGGCTTCGGCTTTTTGCTTCTTCTCTTCGTAAAGCTTCTTACCGAAGTCCATCACCTTACATACGATCGGATCGCCATCTGAAATCTGTACCAGATCCAGGGCTGCTTCTTCCGCCATACGCAAAGCGTCTTCAATACTGACGATACCAACCTGGCTTCCATCGGCGCCGATCAAACGTACCTCGGTTGCACGAATTTGATCGTTAATGGCAGCTCGATTGTCTTGACGGCCGCCCTTTCTGTTATCGCGTCTGATGATCAGTTCTCCATTCCAAACCGTCCGCGCTGTGCAATGCTGCCTTCTAAGAGTTCTATAAAGGCATCGATGCTCATTACACCCAGGTCTTCACCTTTACGGGTACGCACAGCGACGGTGTTTGCTTCTACTTCTTTATCCCCTACAACCAACAGGTAGGGTACCTTGTGCAAAGTGTGCTCGCGGATTTTAAAGCCGATCTTCTCGTTTCTCAAGTCCGCAACGGCCCGGAAGCCTTTTGATTTCAGGTTTTGGGCCAGATTCTGACAATATTCACCCTGATTGTCGGTGATATTGAGAACCGATACCTGCTGCGGTGCCAGCCATGGCGGCATCGCACCCGCATAGTGCTCGATCAGAATTCCGATAAAGCGTTCGAAAGAGCCCAGAATCGCCCGGTGCAGCATCACGGGTGTTTTACGCTCGCCGTCTTCATCGACGTACTGAGCCCCAAGACGCTCCGGCAGCATGAAATCGAGCTGCACAGTACCACACTGCCAGACGCGGTTTAAGCAATCACGCAGTGAGAATTCAATTTTAGGGCCATAGAAAGCACCTTCACCCGGCTGCAACTCCCATTCCAGACCCGCATCGTTGAGCGCGTCTTCCAGTGCCGCTTCGGCCTGATCCCACAGTGCATCATCACCAATACGGCCTTCCGGACGGGTGGACAGCTTCATCTCAACCGCATCGAAGCCGAAGTCTTTGTACACGGCCAGAGTCAGCTTGATGAAGTCAGAGGCTTCCTGACGGATCTGCTTTTCCGACACAAAGATGTGCGCATCGTCCTGGGTAAAGCCACGCACACGCATAATGCCGTGCAGCGCACCGGACGGCTCGTTACGGTGACAGGAACCGAATTCCGCCAGACGCAGCGGCAGATCGCGGTAGCTCTTCAGCCCCTGATTGAACACCTGAATATGACACGGGCAGTTCATCGGTTTAACCGCGTAAGTACGCTTCTCGGACTCAGTGGTGAACATGGCATCGCCATAATGTTCCCAGTGGCCGGATTTTTCCCACAGCGAGCGGTCAACGACCTGCGGTGTTTTGATTTCCTGATAGCCGGCGTCCTGCTGCACTTTGCGCATGTACTGTTCCAGTACCTGCCACATAGTCCAGCCATTCGGGTGCCAGAACACCATACCCGGCGCTTCTTCCTGCAGGTGGAACAGATCCAGCTGCTTGGCCAGCTTACGGTGATCGCGTTTTTCCGCTTCTTCGATACGGGTGATGTAGGCCTTCAGATCTTTTTTGTCGTTCCAGGCAGTACCGTAAATACGCTGCAGCTGTTTGTTCTGCGAGTCACCACGCCAGTAAGCACCGGAAACACGCATCAGCTTAAATACACGCATAACACGGGTATTCGGCACGTGCGGGCCACGACACATGTCGATGTATTCTTCGTGATGATACAGACCAACGGCCTCTTCACCTTTCTGAATCAGGTCGTCAATCAGCTCAACTTTGTAGTCTTCGCCACGGTCAACGAAAACACGACGCGCTTCTTTAATCGGCGTCATTTTCTTGATGACTTCGTAGTCTTTCTTGATCAGCTCACCAACACGTTTTTCGATGGCGGTTACGTCTTCCGGAGTAAAAGGACGTTCAAACTCGATGTCGTAATAAAAGCCGTTATCGATAACAGGACCGATTGCCATTTTTGCTGTTGGGTACAGCTGCTTTACCGCATGTCCGACCAGGTGCGCAAAGGAGTGACGAATCACTTCCAGACCTTCTTCATCGCGACCGGTGATCAGCGTGATATTCGCGTCTTCGGTGATCAGTTCACAGGCGTCCACCAGCTGGCCATTAATACGGCCACATACCGTTGCTTTTGCCAGGCCAGGGCCAATATCTTCGGCCACCTGCAGCAGTGTTACCGGCTGGGCAAATTCGCGTTTGGAACCATCAGGAAGGGTAATAACAGGCATATCAGATCCTTGTCAGTGGTGGCCCCCACGACAGGCCACATGAATAAAAAAAGAGGACGTACTCTACAGACCGCGCCGCGCGCTGTAAACCGCGGGTTTTATCACGCCGCAAACCTCAGCGCTGACGCAGCCACTGGCGCGGCGATACTCCGCTTTCACGCTTAAACGCCCGGCTGAAGGCACTCTGTTCGGAATAGCCCAGCAGTAATGCAATTTCGCTGTGGGTCAGGCGGCCTTCACACAGATATTCTTTCGCCAGCTGCATGCGCGTTTGCGCCAGCACCTCTTTAAAGGCCAGCTGGTGCTCTTCCAGACGACGGAATAATGTGCGCTCGGAAAGATGCAGTAAACGGGCAACTGTACGCGAGGTTGGTTCGCCACTCTGTAAGGCTTTCAGCAGCGCCGTACGCAGACTCTGCACAAAGCTTTCGCTCTGCGGCAGCACATCCATTAATGCCTGGGCCTGCTGCTCCAGCAATTGCTTTAAGCCGGCATTGTGGTTATTGACCGGCAACGCCAGATATTCCGGCCGGATCAGAATGGCAGTTTGCGCCTGCTGAAACAGCACCTCACAGCCCAGCGTCTGGCGATAAGGTTTGGTATCGGCCGGCTCGGCAAACGAAAAATGCACCACCTGCGGGCTTAAATCGGCTCGCGCTGTCATCTGACGGATAAAGGTGAGCATACCCACCACCAGCACCTCATCCGACAAGCGCGACGACGGGCCGTAGTCGGTACTCCAGCTCAGACGCAGACACCCATCCTGCAGGCTGGCCGTTGCCCGGTCGCCATCGTGCAGCAGCCGCTGATAACGCTGAAACCCCTGCAGGGCGTCAGCCACCGTTTCACTCGACAGCAACAGATAACCCAGCACGCCGACAAACTCCGGCCGCACCAGCAACCCCAGTTCCAGACCGATATGCCGCTGCGGATAACGCTGCTGCAAACGCTCAAGCAGCTCCCACCACTGGCTGAAGCTGATGCGACTATCGGCGGTAAAGCCCTGCAGATAGGCATACAGATCGCAGCGGGTATCGCCCTCCTGCTCAAGAAAACAGCGCGCCAGACCGGCCAGATCACCACTGACCTGCAGCTGCGCCAGCATTGTCATACCTGTTTCTCCATCGACCCAACGTCCTCATCAACCCAACATCCATACGCACAACGGCAACATCACACCGCCCACACCCGCAAGATGGCAGTGATTGTCAAAATAAAGACGGTAAATGTCAATTCAGCATTCCAGCCAAGCCCTAAAGTAGAGGCCTAAAACAATAATAAGGAGTCACGCATGCAAGATGTTCTGCACGCCCTGTTTTTCGTCGTTGCCTTTGGCGGTCTGTTTCTTGGCGTTATGCTGGCGGAATACTGGTATGCCCGCCGTCAGGGTAAAACCGGCATTTACCATGCGCGCGAAACCCTCGCCAACCTGACCACCGGTTTTTCCTACAAGCTGGTCGACGGCATCGCCATTGCTTTGTTTATTCAGGCGTTCTATCTGTGGGTGTACGACTATGGCCTGCAATGGAATCCGGAATTGTCATTTTTCAGCGTGTTGGCGCTGATTGTGTTTATCGACTTCTGCTTCTACGTCAACCATGTGCTGATGCACAAAGTGCGCTGGTTCTGGAATGTGCATGTTACCCATCATTCGTCTGAACATATGAATTTCTCCACTGCGCTGCGCCAGAACTTTACCTTTGCCCTGTCCGGCTCCTGGTTGTTCTGGTGGATTCCGGCGGCGCTGATTGGCTTTGATAAAAACTGGGTTCTGCTCGCGATTGAAGGCAATCTTGTTTATCAGTTTTTCCTGCACACCGAGCAGGTGCGCAAGCTGGGCTGGCTGGAAAAATTTATGAATACCCCGTCACACCACCGCGTCCATCACGGCAGCAACCCGAAGCAGATTGATACCAACTTCGGCGGTATTTTTATCTTCTGGGACAAAATATTCGGTACTTTCCGGGCAGAAGATGACGCCGGCGAAATTAAGTACGGCGTGACCCGTATGCCGGCAAAACCTTACAACCCTTTCTACCTGCAGGTGCACGACTGGGTGGATATGTTCCGCGATGTCTGGCGTTATAAAGACCTGCGGATTCTGTATAAACATCCCGACTGGGCACAGCAGCAATACGGCAGCCGCAACGGGTTAAAATAATTATGATTAAGGACGTCTGCGGGCGTCCTTAACTACGCCAGCAACTGCACCAGAAAATACACCAACAACAACGAAAACCGCACCAGCACACACACTGATAAAATAATCAGCAAAATTCATAACCTCCTCCCGCCATTGCTGCAAATCAAGACAGAGCGAAATTCCGCAGCAGTCATTGCCGCACCCAGCAGAGCAGTCTAAGCTCACCGATATACTGGCCAACATTTCCGACATGACTAAGCCCCCTGACACAACCGCAAATACTCCACCGGACGCAGTACAGCAAGCGGCCCAGGACTCTGCCGTTGTCACCGTTCTGAACAGCCTTGATGCGCTGATTTATGTCGCCGACATGTCGACCCATGAACTGCTGTTTATCAACGATTATGCCCGCCAGAAATGGGGCGAACCCGGTAACAAACGCTGCTGGGAATATCTGCAAAAAGATCAGCAAGGCCCCTGTGCGTTCTGCACCAATCACAAACTGGTGGATGAGCATCAACAGCCAACGGGGGTATACGTCTGGGAATTCCAGAACACTCAGAACAAGCACTGGTATCAGTGTCGCGATGAAGCCATCCGCTGGGTCGATGGCCGCCTGGTGCGTATTGAAATTGCGACCGATATTTCCGACCGCAAACGTATGGAGCAGGAACTGGAAGCAGCCCGCCGCGAAGCTGAATATCTGGCCGGCACCGATGCCCTGACCCGGCTGAATAACCGCCGCGCCTTTTTTAAACTGGGCGAACAGGTTCTTAAAGAAGCCCTGCGTTTCAACCGCCCTACCTCAATCATTATGTTCGATCTGGATCACTTTAAGCAGATCAATGATACCTGGGGACACAGTGCCGGTGATGCCGTTTTGCAGCGGGTTGCGACGCTGGCTGAAGCCACCGTAAGAAATGCAGATATTCTGGCCCGCATTGGTGGCGAAGAATTTGCCATCCTGCTGCCACAGACCGATATGCCGCAGGCACGTATCCTGGCAGAGCGCATCCGGCAAGCACTGACCGATGACGTATTACCCATCAACGGCATGGACATTAATGTTCAGGCAAGCTTTGGTATAAGCAGCTGTGAGCATTGCGACGATATGACGCTGGCTGACCTGCTGAACACTGCTGATGAGCAGCTTTACCTTTCCAAAAAACTTGGCCGTAACCGCATATCATCACATCAGATCAGCAAACCTTAACACCATCACCGGCAATGCCACCCATCCTTTGCAAACGCAGAACCACTGCGCAGGTGATTGTTTTTCAAGCACTTATCAGACAGAAATTCATTAACCGATGGCGAAAAGCACTTGCACCCATGAAAAGGCATCGTTAATATACGCGCCACTTCAGGACTATAGCTCAGTTGGTTAGAGCGCTACCTTGACATGGTAGAGGTCGCCAGTTCGAATCTGGCTAGTCCTACCAGAATTAAAAAAACCGGCCCCTGGCCGGTTTTTTCGTTTCTGCACCTTACTTCAGTTCTCATCTTGTTTCATTCTGCGCCCTGCTTCATTTCTGCACGTGGCTTTTTATCAGACTCGTCAGCGAAACGAGAACAGCCTCAGCTGTTCTCGATCACCTTATTTTTCATCTGATGCAATAAGTCACGCAGACGCGCCGCTTCTTCAAAATTAAGATCTTTCGCCGCTTTAAACATCTGATCTTCAACTTTAGCCACGCGCTTAACCAACTCAGCGGCAGACAATGCCTGCCAATCATCCGCCGCATAACCGGCCTGATCTTCAGCCACTTTACGCCCACGGGTTTTGCCTTTGCCTTTTTTACCCGGCGGTGGCGCCGCTTCGAGAATGTCTTCCACCGACTTGGTCACCCCAACCGGAGTAATGCCATGCTCGGTATTGAAAGCCACCTGCTTTTCACGGCGGCGGTCGGTTTCATCAATGGCTTTCTGCATCGAATCGGTTATGCGGTCAGCATACAGGATGGCCTTACCGTTGAGGTTACGCGCAGCCCGACCGATGGTCTGAATCAGCGAGCGTTCAGAACGCAGGAAGCCTTCTTTATCAGCATCGAAAATCGCCACCAGCGACACTTCCGGAATATCCAGACCTTCACGCAATAAGTTAATACCCACCAACACGTCAAACTCGCCCAGGCGCAGGTCGCGGATAATTTCCACACGCTCAACCGTATCAATATCGGAGTGCAGATAGCGCACACGCACACCCTGCTCCAGCAAAAACTCGGTCAGGTCTTCGGCCATACGTTTGGTCAGCACGGTAATCAGAATGCGCTCGCCGTTGGCGACGCGCTCGCGCAATTCATGCAGCACATCGTCCACCTGGCCGGTGGCCGGACGCACTTCAATTTCAGGGTCAATCAGACCGGTCGGACGCACCACCTGCTCAACCACCGCATCCTGATGCTCTTTTTCATAATTACCCGGCGTCGCCGACACAAAAATGCACTGCGGCACAATGGCTTCCCATTCTTCAAAGCGCATTGGCCGGTTATCCAGCGCCGATGGCAGACGGAAACCAAACTGCACCAGGGTTTCTTTACGCGAACGGTCACCGCGGTACATACCGCCGATCTGCGGAATCGTCACATGGGATTCATCGACAAACACCAGCGCATCGTCGGGAATATAATCAAACAGCGTTGGCGGTGGCGCGCCCTCTTCACGCCCGGATAAATAGCGCGAGTAGTTTTCGATACCGGAGCAATAACCCAGCTCCTGCATCATCTCGATATCGTAACGGGTACGCTGCTCAAGCCGTTGCGCTTCAACCAGTAAATTATTGTCGCGGTAATACTGCAGGCGTTCTTCCAGTTCGACCTTAATGCCTTCGACCGCATCAAGGATGCGCTGGCGTGGCGTTACATAGTGGGTTTTCGGATAGATAGTTACCCGCGCCAGACGGTTCAGCACCTCACCGGTCAGCGGGTCGAAACTGCTGATCTGCTCAACCTCATCGTCAAACAGTTCAACACGTACCGCTTCGTCATCGCTCTCCGCCGGGAAGATATCAATTACATCACCGCGCACCCGGTAAGTACCGCGATGAAAATCCATATCGTTACGGGTGTATTGCAGCTCAGCCAGACGGCGCAGCACGGTGCGCTGATCAATGCGGTCGCCACGCACAATGTGCAGCATCATTTTCAGATAGGAGTCCGGATCACCCAGACCATAAATCGCCGATACGGTAGCCACAATCACCGCATCGCGGCGCTCCATCAGCGCTTTGGTTGCTGACAGCCGCATCTGCTCAATATGCTCGTTAACCGAAGCGTCTTTGTCGATAAAGGTGTCGGACGACGGCACATAGGCTTCCGGCTGGTAGTAGTCGTAGTAAGAAACGAAATACTCAACCGCGTTATTGGGGAAAAACTCTTTAAACTCACCGTACAGCTGAGCCGCCAGGGTCTTATTATGCGCCATGATAATGGCCGGGCGCTGACACTGAGCGATTACATTGGCCATGGTGTAGGTCTTGCCTGAACCGGTCACACCCAGCAGGGTTTGCTTCAGCAGACCGGCATTGACACCACCGACCAGCTGACGGATGGCTTCCGGCTGATCACCGGCGGGAGAATATTTGGCAGAAAGCTCAAATGCCTTGCTCATCAGGATTCCAGTTATAGGTTAAATCAAGTAGCATTATACGGTTTTTTTTACCGGCAGGACTTGGCGCTTTACGCCCGTTGCTGCCGCCGACCATCGCGTTATTGAGGATACACATTTTGGATCTGCAATTGTCTGATCGCGTTCAACAGATCAAGCCCTCCCCAACACTGGCCGTGACTAACCGTGCTGCCGAACTCAAGGCTGCAGGCAAAGACATTATTGGCCTGGGTGCCGGTGAGCCGGATTTCGATACCCCCGAGCATATCAAGCAGGCGGCGGTTGAGGCTATTAACAACGGTTTTACCAAATACACCGCGGTGGACGGTACTCCGGGTCTGAAGAAAGCGATTATTAACAAGCTGCAGAAAGACAACGGCCTGAGCTACGAAGCCAACCAGATTCTGGTGTCCTGCGGTGGTAAGCAGAGCTTCTTTAACCTGGCTCTGGCCTACATCAATCCGGGCGATGAAGTTGTGATTCCGGCGCCATACTGGGTTTCTTACCCGGACATGGTCGTGATTGCCGGTGGCGTGCCGGTGGTTATCGAAACCGATGAAAGCACCCGCTTTAAAATCACCGCCGAGCAGCTGGAAGCGTCGATCACCGATAAAACCAAACTGGTGGTGCTGAACAGCCCGTCCAACCCGTCTGGTGTGGCTTATACCGCTGACGAACTGAAGGCCCTGGGCGCCGTTCTGAAAAAGCATCCGCAGATCATGATCGCCACCGATGATATGTACGAGTACATCTGGTGGGCGGATTTTGCCTTCGAAAACATTCTCACCGTCTGCCCTGAACTGTACGACCGCACCATCGTGCTGAACGGTGTATCCAAGGCGTACAGCATGACCGGCTGGCGTATCGGCTATGCCGCCGGTCCGGCCAAGCTGATTGGCGCGATGAAGAAGGTACAGTCACAGAGCACCTCTAACCCGACTTCTATTTCCCAGGTAGCGGCAGAAGCAGCACTGAATGGCGGCCGCGATTGCGTTCTGCCAATGGTTGAAGCCTTTAAAGAACGTCACGACTACGTGGTGAAAACCCTGAACGAGATTCCGGGCTTCAGCTGCATCCCGGCCGACGGCGCTTTCTACGCATTCCCGAATGTCAAAGGCGCTATGGATAAAGCAGGTATCGATAACGATGTCGACTTTGCCGAAAAACTGTTGCTGGAAGCCGGTGTCGCGCTGGTTCCGGGTTCTGCCTTCGGCTCACCGGGCTATATGCGCCTGTCATTCGCGACCAGCATGAAAACTCTGGAAGATGCCCTGAACCGCATCAAAAAAGCACTCAGCTGAGTGCTTTTACGACACGGTTCACGCACATAAAAAAACCGCCTGCTGGCGGTTTTTTTATGTCTGCTGTTCACCTGACTCCCACGCTCTGCGTGGTAGCCCTTACTGGCACAGTTGCATTCCCACGCGGAGCGCAGGAACGAGGAAAAAAGCTTACCAGCCCATTTCCGCCTTAATAAAAGGAATGGTCAGCTTACGCTGGGCCGACAAAGAGGCCTGATCGAGGGTTTCCAGCAAATCAAACAGGCCCTGCATATCACGCGGACCACGGGTCAGAATAAAGCGCGCCACTTCATCACTCATATTCAGACCACGGCGCTTGGCGCGCAGCAACAGAGCCAGTACTTTATCGTTATCTTCCAGCGGCTCGACCTGATACACCATGCCCCAGCTGAGACGGGATGACAGATCGGGCAGCTGCACACCGATATGACCCGGCGCCTGACTGGCGGCGATCAGTAAGTGCCCCTGACGGTCGCGGATACGGTTAAACAAATGAAACAGCCCTTCTTCCCAATCCGGGCGACCGGCAACGGCCTGAATATTATCCAGCGCAACCAGCGGTAACTGCTCCATCGCATCCAGAACCGCCGGGCTGTATTCCACCAGTTCGTCCAGCGGCAGATAGACGCTTTGATGTCCCAGCCCTTCAGCATAATGACAGGAAGCCTGCAGCAGATGACTGCAGCCAACTCCCGGCGCGCCCCACAAGTACAGGTAAGGCTCGCCATGCACCGTCCACTGCTGCTGCAGCGATTGCACGATCTGCTCGTTCGGGCCGGCGTAATAGTTAGCAAAGCGCGCATCATCGCGCACCGCGACCGACAGGGTCAGTTGTTGATGATGATCCATGATCTGCATTTACGGCTGCCAGCTAAAAACCTGCTCCTGCTCTGTGGCGAGCAGGCGCTTATCCAGGGCCAGAGTGCTCCAGACCTGCGCCCAATCGGCCGCCAGATCCAGCTCCAGTGTTAAATCCTGCTGATTAACCGCCAGCACACGTACCGAATTCACCGCCACATTGGCGTTCAGATAACTGATCACATCGTGATACTGGCGGAAATTCTGCACGCCCTGAATCATCAACTGATGACCACCGGCAATACCATCACTGCGCAGGGCGTAACGGGCGGACAGAAAACCGGCCACCTGATCGGCCACCTGCAGCAGCACCGCATTCACGTCATCGCCTTCGGCCTGCAGGTCAAGCCAGTCACCCTTATGCTGAATAAAGCCCTGATAAAGCCAGCCATTATCACGCCCCGGAGACAAACGCCCGGCCATAAAGGCATCGGCGGCGTAACGGGCGGAGGCTTTCTGTACGTCATCTTTAAACAGGCCCCACAGGCGCTCCACCGGCAACACCAGTTCGTCTTCCAGATCCTGCGCTGGCCATAACAGCGGAATACCACGCTCACTCATGGCACGCTCAAGCCGTGCACGCCACGCACCGCTGTTCTGATTCAGAGCCTTGCGCTGTAATTCATCTTCAACGCCCTGCCACAGCAATACCAGCGGACGGCTTTTACCCCACACCGGCTGCTGCGCGTCTTTTAACAGGGAATCAATCAGGTTCTGAGCAAATAAAACTTCAAGCAGCAGACTGTCGTCGGCTTCGTCACGGCTGTAGCGGAAACTTTTTACGTAACGGTCAGCATTGGCCGCAGCAGCCTGTACTGTCTCATTCTGCACACTGGCCGTCTGGCCGGAGACCTTCACCAGCACCTGCTGCAGTGCATCCTGAATACCGCTCTGGCGGCTGTCCTGCGACTGATCGGCAACCGGCACGCGTACCTGATACAGGTCAGAGACGGTCACTGCATGACTGCCAAGGCTTAGAAACAACAATAAAATCAGACTGGCTGCACGCACAGACAGGTTCCTTACAGCTGAAGATTTAAATCGGGCGGTATTGTGCCACGAATGTTCAACATAACCACTATCATGACCGAAATTGTGCCGCAGGCCGCAAAATAAGAATGTGCCTCCCGCCGTCTTTACTCACAACATCTGCGCGAAAATCTGACCATACAGACAGCTTTAGGCCACTCTCA
Organism: Thalassolituus sp. UBA2009; assembly: GCF_002335285.1. Classification (NCBI taxonomy): domain Bacteria; kingdom Pseudomonadati; phylum Pseudomonadota; class Gammaproteobacteria; order Oceanospirillales; family Oceanospirillaceae; genus Thalassolituus; species Thalassolituus sp. UBA2009. The sequence continues at coordinate 33,846 of NZ_DDCJ01000080.1, read as the reverse complement.
GATTTGCTCATTTCCATGATGCAGGACGGCGCACAAATCGTTAGAATACGCGCCTTTCTATGGGCCACCCAGTGACGACGGCATGAGTGAACAACAATCCCTGAGCTACAAAGACGCTGGTGTCGATATCGACGCCGGAAATGCATTGGTCGAACGCATCAAAGGCGTTGCCAAACGTACCCGCCGCCCGGAAGTGATGGCCGGACTGGGTGGTTTCGGCGCCCTGTTCGAACTGCCACAGGGCTACCGCCAACCGGTTCTGGTATCCGGCACTGACGGTGTAGGCACCAAGCTGCGCCTGGCAATGGATCTGAAAAAGCACGACACCATCGGTATCGATCTGGTAGCCATGTGTGTGAACGATCTGGTGGTTGCCGGCGCTGAGCCGCTGTTCTTCCTCGACTACTACGCCACCGGCAAACTGAACGTGGACGTAGCCGCGGCCGTGGTCAGTGGTATCGGTGATGGCTGTGAACAGGCCGGAGCCTCTCTGGTCGGTGGCGAAACCGCCGAAATGCCGGGCATGTACGAAGGCGAAGACTACGATCTCGCCGGTTTCTGCGTAGGTATCGTTGAGAAAGACGACATCATCGACGGCTCCAAAGTAAAAGCCGGCGACAAGCTGATCGCTATGGCGTCCAGCGGCCCGCACTCCAATGGTTACTCGCTGATCCGTAAGATTATTGAAGTATCCGGTGCCGACCTGAGTGCCGATCTGGATGGTCAGCCGGTTGCTGATGCGCTGATGGCGCCAACCCGCATTTATGTGAAATCCGCACTGAAGCTGATTAACGCTTCTGACGTACACGCTATGTGCCACGTTACCGGCGGCGGTTTCCAGGAAAACATTCCGCGCGTACTGCCTGACGACTGCAAAGCCGTTATCGATACCAACAGCTGGAAATGGCCTGCGGTTTTTGAATGGCTGCAGAGCAACGGCAAAGTGGCTACCGCAGAAATGTTCCGCACCTTTAACTGTGGTGTCGGCATGATTGTCGCGCTGCCGGAAGAAAAAGCCGATGCCGCTATCGCCCTGCTCAACGCCGAAGGCGAACAGGCATGGCTGATTGGTGAAGTTCAGGCCAAAGGTGAGGCTGACGAACAGGTTGAATTTACCGGTAACCGCAGTCTATGAACGACAGCAGCACCCACGATAAGCCTGCCGTACCGCGTATCGTGATTCTGATCTCCGGCAGTGGCAGCAATATGGTTGCCATTGCCGATGCCATTAAAAGTGGCAGTATGGAAGCCGAAATCGCTGCGGTTATCTGTAACCGTCCGGAAGCCGCGGGCCTGCAGAAAGCCCGCGACCGCGATCTGCCGACCTCCGTACTGGATCACAAAGAATTCAGCAGCCGTGAAGACTTCGACCGCGCACTGATGGCAGAAATCGACGAGCACGCTCCCGATCTGGTGGTGCTGGCCGGATTTATGCGTATTCTGACGCCGGATTTTGTCGCTCATTATCATGGCCGCATGCTGAATATTCACCCGTCATTACTGCCGAAATATCAGGGGCTGCATACCCATCAGCGCGCCCTTGATGATGACGAGAGTGAGCATGGTGTGACGGTGCATTTTGTAACCGAAGAACTGGATGGCGGACCTAACGTGATTCAGGCCGTGGTGCCGGTATACGACGGCGACGATGCCGCCAGCCTGCAGAAACGCGTACAAATTCAGGAACACGTGATTTATCCGATTGCGGTTAAATGGTTTGTTGAAGGCCGCCTGACCATGGCCGGCAACAATGCCCGCCTGGATGGAAATGTGATTCCCGCCACCGGATTGCAACTGACGTCCTGATTTTGCTCCGATATACTGTTGGCCAAATGGACTTGGCTGACCTTTATGACTTCCTTTTTACTTCCCCGCCTTCTGGCCTTTGCCCTGATCGCCTGCCCCACTTTTTCTTTTGCAACAGCCGCAGAAGAGACTGCTGACAAAGAAAAATCTGCTGCCAGCCATCGTGAATTCACAACCCTTAAACCTTTTTCTGCACGCTACAAAACAGAGTGGAAACTCGGCTGGTTCAGCATTGATGTAGAAGCCGAACGCAACTTACGCCAACTCCCCAGTGGCCACTGGCTGTTAACGTTTGAAGCAGAAACCAGCGCCGCCGCGCTGAAAGAGACATCCGAATTCAGCTTTAATGACGGCCAGATAAAACCACTGGAATATCGCTACCGCGCCACCGGCTTGTTTAACGAGGCTGACCGCACGCTGTTATTTTCCCCACAACTGAAGCTGATCAAAGACCTGGAAAACAACAAAGACTATCCGAAGGCATGGAAAAACGAGGTTCATGACAACCTAACCTATATGCTGCAGGCCAGTCTCGATCTTTCTACCCTCAGAAAAGACACAGGCAGCCCTGAGAACCGAGCCAACAATCATGAGCTGAGCTACCCCGTATTTGAGAAAAAACGTGTTAAAGATTTCCAGTTCAGAATTATCGGCGAAGAGCAGCTGAGTACCCGGATAGGTAAGCTGAAAACCATCAAGGTTGAACAGATACGTCAGAAAAAAGGCCGCGAAGTCTTTGCCTGGTTTGCCATCGATCGCGGCTATCAGCTGGTACGCCTGGTCGATAAAGAAAAAGGTAAAACCCGCTATCAGATTGATATTACCGACCTCAAGGGCTGAACATTTCACCCGCTTCGCGCTGCTGCGCTTTTCAGGTAAACTGCGCCCTCTTTTTCACTCAACAGGAAGCACAGCATGCGACTCAGCGACGGCGATATTGAACAGCGCATTGCCGATGGCAGCATTGTTATCAATCCACAGCCAGCCAGCGATGCCATTGCCGGCATCAGCGTAGATCTGCGCCTCGACCACCGCTTCCGCGTATTCAACAACAACTCAGTGACCCACCTCGATCTGTCCGGTGACCGCATTCAGCTTGAACGCGATATCAACCGTATTATGAGTAAAGAGATCGAGATTGAAGCCGATGAGGCTTTGTTTATTCACCCGGGTGAACTGGTACTGGGCGCGACGCTGGAATCGGTCAGCGTACCCGAAGATCTGGTCGGCTGGCTGGATGGCCGCAGCTCCCTCGCCCGTCTCGGCCTGATGGTGCACGTAACTGCCGGACGGATTGATCCGGGTTGGCAGGGGCAGATCGTGCTGGAGTTCTACAATAACGGCAAGCTGCCTCTGGCGCTGCGTCCGGGCATGGTGATCTGCGCCATGTCATTTGAGATGCTTTCAAGCCCGGCACTGCGCCCTTATAACAAGCGTGAAAATGCCAAGTATCGCGATCAGAAAGGGGCAACCTTCAGCCGGATTGCGAAGGACTGACCCTCAGATAGCAGGCATAAAAAAGCCCGGCAAGATTGCCGGGCTTTTTTGTATCCATCACCTGAGGATGTGCAGCCTTAACCCTTTACGCGTGAAGACAGCATAGCCGCCCGGATCAATGCCAGCATAACCCCAAGCATTCCGCCCAGAATAATTCCCAGCGCCAGATGCAGCCCCATTTTCCGCCCCATCTGAAAGCTTCCACCACGCACTACCGGCGCAGCATCTGCCACAAACAATTGCCCACCACTTTGTAATGTCTGCTCGCGATAAGCTCCGATAAAATGATCGAGCTGCTGCTGGATTGTGTTCAGATTGGTCTCAACGCCTTCCAAAGCAGCCTTTAAAATTGACTGTGAATCCAGGTTGCCATAGGTCTTATCATCAGATCCCGCCAGAATCGCAATCTCTTTCTCAAGTTCCAGCAACTCTTCGGTCGCAGCCGTACGGCGCTTGAATAAATCCTGACGCATCTCTACACCACCCAGTTTATTACCCAGCGCCAACAGGGAGTCTAAAAATGACTGGTCAAACTGCGCCCCGGAAGATTCATTACTGCCAGCAGTTTTATTCAGGTCCTGAGTGCTGGTGCTCGACAGCTGATTCAGTGCGGCATCGTAGGATGCAACCAACTTAGTTAAACGCTCATGCTCCAGACGCAACAAACGCTGACGGGAAAACAGACGTACCATGATTGCCGGATCTTTAGCAGCCAGCTCAGAAGAATTTGAATAGGCAAACTCACGTAAAGGGCCGATATCACTGCCTTCCAGCATCACCAACTGGCGGCGTACATCATCCAGAGTGCGCCCGTCGACAACCATGCTGCCGGAACCAGGCATTTTGGACAACTTACCTACTGCGGAACGCAGCGCCTCCAGATAGGTGGTGGCACCATCGTAGACGTCAATCAGATTCATGCCTTCAGCCGCACTGAAAGCAACCAAAGGCCGGTCAATGTCGACATTCGTTAAGCCGCGCTCAATCGACAGCTGTGCCCATGTGTCCACCACATCAGCCAGTACCTCTGCACCTTGCGCCACAGTAAGCCCAGACCTCTGAAGATTCAGACTGAGGGTAAGAAACCCATGGGACTTATCGTGCAGTTCAGTCAAAGCCGTATCGGCAGCAGCACGTATTTCCTGCGGTGTTTTGGCGTTAGCCAATAACACATTCAACTTGTCTTCGCTTGCCTGAAAGAGTGAGTTTGAATAAGAAACATTAAGAGCATTCACTAATGTATCAGCCGATGCTGAAATCTTGCCCTGCGCAGTAAGTGCGTTGATCACCGCCGGGGCAATAATATCACGGGGACTGAATACCGTTCCGTTCGGGTATTTACCGTCGCTCAGGAAAGTCAGTGCAATGGGGTATTCAACCTGTTGTGATACAGAAAATGACGCCTTGGAAAAATGGAATGCCACAACAGCCAATCCCACGAATAAGGCAACTCCGATCACCAGTCCCCGCTGACGCCAGATATTACGGAACAGGTCCGTCAAATTAATTTCATCGTCCGGGCCGACGACAGGGGTCGTAACCGCAGAATTAGCGGGGTATTGCTGGTTCATACGAGCTCCATTGCACTAAAGCGAAATCTGATCGCCAAGAATACCTTAAATTTATGACAGATAAAGCATCTCCGAAGTTGTTAATCGTCCTGCAATCAGCCTCCTCAAAATTTACCACTAAAAATTAAAAGCCAACAAAATCAAACAGATGCTTGACAGAGAAAATCTGCATCAGCATAATGCGCGCACTTGCTGATGTTCCCCGATAGCTCAGTCGGTAGAGCAGTAGACTGTTAATCTATTGGTCGTTGGTTCAAGTCCAACTCGGGGAGCCATTTCAGTAACTACCTTCCTAATGCACACGCATAATCTCAGGATGAGATAAAGACTATTGCACCCTGAAAGTACCGTTATAATTTACAGTCCGCTGCAGCACAGACGCGGTAAAAATTGTTAAACTTCAGGGAAATCACCATAAAATGAATTTCAGCCCCATGATTAATTTCCTGCTGAATGCCTCCCGCCCGACAAAGCGCTTCATTTCTGTATCCTATGACCTTATAGCGATTCCTATGGCTATATACTTGGCTCTGGCTCTGCGCTATGGAACCATTACTCCAAGAATAGACAACGCGGGTATTTCCGCAGCGCTGATCACAACCCTTCTGACGCTGGCTGTCTTCGTCAGACTCGGCCTGTATCGTGCTGTTGTCCGCTTTATGGCCGGTCAGGCGTTTACGACCATGGCTCTGGGTATTGCCATTTCTGCTATTGCACTGGCAAGCAGTTCATTCTTCACTCATGCAAACTTCCCCCGCTCCAGTCTGATTATTTATTTTTTTACAGCCTTCGCACTTTTGGGGACCCCCAGATTATTTATCCGCAGCATTGTTGGTCAATTAAGCAAAGGTCAATGTGAACCGGTTCTGATATATGGTGCGGGGCAGCAGGGGGTAGCATTAGCCAAAGCACTAGCGGGCAGTGACCACTATCGCCCCTTTGCTTTTATTGATGACGACAATAAAAAGCAAAATATGAATATTCATGGCCTCAAGGTCTATGGTGCCAACAATATAGAAGACATCATTGAGCATCATAATATTAGAAAAGTTTTACTGGCTCTCGGCCGAACCAGTATATCTGAACGTAAGCAGCTGATTGAAAAGCTAACGGAAAGCAAGCTGGAGGTTCTTACCGCTCCCTCTGTAAACGATATCGTCAGTGGTAAAGCACGTATAGAAGAAGTTCGTGAAGTAGAAATCGAAGACCTACTAGGCCGGGATTGCGTTAATCCCAGAATAGAGCTATTACAAAACAATATCCTCAATAAAGTCGTATTAGTTACCGGAGCAGGCGGCTCAATTGGCTCGGAGCTATGCCGACAGGCCCTGTTGCAACAGCCAAAACAACTGATTCTGTTTGAATTAAACGAATACAGCCTGTATGCCATTGAGCAGGAACTACAACAACTGAAAAGTGCCCATGAATTAGCTACTGACATTGTTTCCATTCTCGGCTCAGTACAAAAGCAGAATCGCCTGGAAACTATTTTCCGCACCTTCTGCGTACAAACCATCTACCACGCTGCAGCATATAAACACGTGCCTATGGTTGAACATAACGTAGTTGAAGGAGTGCGTAACAATGTATTTGGTACCTGGTATTGTGCTGAAGCGGCGATAGCTGCCGGCGTAGAGCGCTTTGTATTAATCTCTACCGATAAAGCCGTTCGCCCCACCAATGTAATGGGGGCTTCTAAGCGTATGGCGGAACTTGTTTTGCAAGCACTGGCAAACCGTCAGAGTGATACCCTGTTCTGCATGGTGCGTTTTGGCAACGTGCTGGGCTCATCCGGTTCGGTTGTGCCTTTGTTCCGCAAACAAATTAAAGATGGCGGCCCGATTACCGTTACCCACCCCGACATTATTCGTTATTTTATGACTATACCCGAAGCCTCACAATTGGTTATTCAGGCAGGCGCCATGGGCAAAGGTGGTGATGTGTTCGTATTGGATATGGGTGAACCAGTAAAAATTACCAGCCTAGCCAAGAAAATGATTCGCCTCTCAGGGCTGACCGAAAAGACCGACCAGAACCCTCATGGCGATATAGAGCTTCAATTTACCGGCTTACGCCCAGGCGAAAAACTCTATGAAGAGCTGCTAATTGGCGACAATGTGGAGGGCACTGATCATCCACGAATTATGACAGCAAACGAAGTACACCTATCCTGGCCCGAGACACACAACTTGCTGAATCGCCTGGACAAAGCCTGTCACGACTTTAAAGTCGAAGAGGTTATCAATCTGCTACTTGAAGCCCCAGCCGCTTACAATAAACAAGGCGAGTGCCCAGACTGGGTACTGAATGCATCAAAAGTAAGCCACTAAAATGTTCCGATAATACCCGCCCTTTGATGAACATTTTCAAAAATGGCGGAGCCGAAGCATGCAAATAAAAAACAATACCCGCAAAGCGGGTATTCTGAAAGACTCTATTTCTCGTTCCCACGCTCCGCGTGGGAATGCAACTCCTACGCTCCATGTATGAATGCACTGTACAAGCAGGGGCTACCACGCAGAGCGTGGGAGCCAGATGTTACCTTTTCCCGTTCCTTCTTTCTCGTTCCCAGGCTCCGCGTGGGAATGCAACTCCTACACTCCGTGTGTGAATGCAACTGTGCCCGCAAAGGCTAACACGTAGAACGTGGGAGCCGGGTGTGCCCGCTCTGTTGCGAGCATTTTGCTTTTTCTCGTTCCTACGCTCCGCGTGGGAGTGAAACTGTACCCGCAAGGGCTACCACGCAGAGCGTGGGAGCCAGGTGACGCTCCGCGTGGGAACGCAACTCCTACACTCCGTGTGTGAATGCAACTGTACCCACAAAGACTACCACGCAGAGCGTGGGAGCCAGATGTTACCTTTTCCCGTTCCTTTCTCGTTCCCACGCTCCGCGTGGGAATGCAACTCCTACATTCCGTGTGTGAATGCAACTGTGCCCGCAAGGGCTACCACGCAGAGCGTGGGAGCCAGATGTACGCAGAGCGTGGGAGCCAGGTGATTTTAAAACAGCGAAACTCCTGTCAGAGCACCGCGCTCAGCAAACTCTGCGCTTCATTAATCAACTGTCCTAAGTGCTCCTCACCGACAAAACTTTCTGCATAAATTTTATAAATATCTTCCGTCCCGCTCGGACGTGCCGCAAACCAGCCCTGCTCTGTACACACCTTAATTCCGCCAATAGCTGCCCCGTTACCTGGCGCACGGGTATGTACCGCGGTAATGTCAGAACCAGCAAGCTGTGAAGCCTGAATGCGGTCAGCTGTCAGCTGTTTAAAAGCCGCTTTCTGTGCCGGGGTTGCTGGCGCATCGATGCGACGATAAACAGGATTACCATGCTGCTGCACCAGCCTGGCGTAATATTCCGATGGTTTCAGACCCGTTACCGCCATAATTTCTGCGGCCAGCAGGCACAATACAATACCGTCTTTATCGGTAGACCATGGTTTGCCATTCAGGGTTAAAAAGCTGGCACCGGCGCTCTCTTCTCCACCGAATGCCAGCTCAGCATTAAACAACCCTGGTACAAACCATTTAAACCCGACTGGCACCTCGTACAATTCACGGTTATTCGCCTGTACCACGCGGTCCATCATGGAGCTGGTAACCAGGGTTTTACCCACTTTAAGAGTGGCTGGCCAATGTGGACGATGGGTTAATAAATAATCGACACATACGCACAGGAAATGATTCGGATTCATTAAGCCTGCAGAATCGACAATACCATGACGATCGGCATCCGGGTCGTTACCAAAGGCAATATCAAACTGCTGCCGGATATTCAGCAAATTCGCCATAGCCGCAGTGCTGGAACAATCCATCCGGATACGGCCATCGTGATCCGGAGGCATAAAGCTAAATGCCGGATCAACCTGCTGATTAACCACGCTGGTATTCAGCGCTTTATCTGCTGCCAGAGCCTGCCACACCGGCAGCGCAGTGCCGCCCATCGGATCAACACCCAGCTTCAGCCCACTGTTACGGATCGCCTGCATATCGACGACCTGCCCCAACTGCCCAATATACTGACCGATAAAATCGTACTCATGCGCTTGCTGCAGAGCCACTGCCAAAGCAACCTGTTTTACTGCCTGACAATTATTTTGCAGATATTCGTTGGCACGCTGCTCAATCCAGCCCGTAACATCACTGTCGGCCGGGCCACCATCGGGCGTGTTGTATTTAATACCGCCATCTTCCGGCGGATTATGTGACGGTGTAATAATCAGTCCATCAGCCAACCCTGCCGGCTCAGAGGCGTTAAAACTAAGAATGGCACGGCTGACCAGAGGCGTTGCTGTAACCTCACCGCCCGCAGCAATACATACATCAATATTATTCGCAGCCAGCACCTGCAAAGCAGTTTCCCAGGCAGGCTGCGACAGAGCATGCGTATCCTGACCCAGAAACAGTGGCCCACTGACATTGGCCTGTGCACGATAATCGGCCACAGCCTGGGCAATGCTCAGGATATGCCATTCGTTAAAGGTGCTTTTTAGTGCAGAACCACGGTGCCCGGATGTGCCAAAAGCAACCCGCTGCGCCGCGACAGAGGCGTCTGGCTTAACTGTATAAAAAGCATCCAGTAAATTCTGAATCACACCTGTATCCTCATAAATTTCGTTCCGGTATGCCGCAATATTAACACGCCTGCAGACGTTCGCGGCCACAGAGCAGGCTGGCATAAACGACATACCGGATTCCCGGAACAACAGAGGCGCCTCCGTTTCCATTAACGGCAGGAGCGTTCCATATGACCGAGATTACCTGCCAACAGCGGGTCTGTTACCATTATGCGGCCCCCTGACGCGGCTATAAGCGACTGCTACAACCGCAACCTGTTGCGGTTGTCCCGACTGCTTTTTATCAGCTCATCCCCAGATTCAATTCCCTTAGCAGGCCCAAGCTTTGCCAAACGGTCATACAGCACAACATTTACCGTTGCCGCCAGATTCATACAACCCACCGTAGGGATATAAACCACCTCATCGGCAGCTCTGACAATATCCTGCGAAATACTGCCATCTTCAGGGCCAAACACATAAAGGGCATTCTCAGGATGCTCAAACTCAAGCAGTGATGTTGCCCCGATAACCAGCTCAACACAAATCAGGCTGGTATGCTCCGGCAGCCTGTCTTTAGCAATGAGCAGACTATCCACATGCGCCATCTGCGCAATCTGCGCCACATTGCGGGTATCGGTGCTGTGCTTTACTGCGCGGTCATAACGACTGCCGGTGTAGAAGATACCATCGGCCTGATAGCATCCCAGTGCCCGTAAAACCGAGCCAACATTGCCGGCATCTTTGGGGTTTTCTAAACCAAGATAAACCATAAATTCTTTGTGAAAATCCTGTCTTTAGAGTGCTGGGAATAGAAACCTGTCATAGCCGATTTTGAAAGGCCTACAATCAGCGCGTGATAATTTTTTTAAGAGTCAGAAAAATCAATTTAAGATCAAGATACAGACTCTGCGAATCAACATATTCTAAATAGTAAGTTTGCTTTATCGGCAAAATGATATCGATATATGCCTGTCTTGAATCATTATATTTCGCGAGAATTTCGTTTTCATCGACCATTTCAATAGAAGCTTTGTCTGTAATACCAGGTCTTACAGACAACACCTTTTTCCGCACATCAATAGGATAACAGTCAATATACTCCTGAACTTCTGGACGCGGCCCGACCAGGCTCATTCGCCCCAGAAGAACGTCGATCAACTGTGGTAATTCATCAATTTTTGTTTTACGCAAAAAATGACCTGAACGAGTAATGCGTGAGTCTGCTCCTACCGTCAAACGACCTGATTTTTCGGCATCCACACGCATGGTACGAAATTTATGGATTTTGAATGGCACGCCAAAACGACCGACTCGATTCTGCCTGAAAAAAACAGGACCAGCTGAATCCAACTTAATCCATATTGCAATCAGGGCAAAAAAAGGTGCAAGAATCAGCAACCCGAAAAAAGATGCCAGCACATCTAAAAGCCGCTTAATCACAACCAAGCACCTTTTTAACGGCACTAACAACACGCTGTTGGTCTGAGTGCGTCATCTTGGTGTACAGAGGCAAAGAAACTTCCATCTCATAAGCGGCATGCGCATTTGGGAACATTTCAGGAGTAAGAGAATAAGTGTCACGCCAGTAAGGCTGCAAATGCAACGGAATAAAATGCACCGAACAACCAATGCCTTCATCGGCCATTTTCTGTATGAACGTGTCCCGCGTAATGCCTGCTTCAGCCTTAAGACGAACAGGGTACAAGTGCCATGCATGCTCAGAACCATTGCCAGGTAACGCAGGTAGTACCAAAGGCAACCCCGAAAACTCCTGGTTATAGAACCCTGCCATGTCATTACGCTTCAGCTGAAATGCGGGTAAACGCTTTAACTGATGTATACCAATGGCAGCTGCAATATCGGGCATATTGTACTTAAAGCCTGGTGCAACGATCTCATAAAACCAAGCCGGCTTAGTAGATGTATAACGATCAAAGGCATCCCGGCTTATGCCATGCAAGCGCATAATTCGACAACGCTTGGCAAGCTCTGCATCACGGGTTACCACCATACCACCTTCACCAGTAGTCATGGTTTTGTTGGCATAAAAACTGAATACCGTGAAGTCAGAATCCAGTGTGCCAATCAGCCTACCATTGTAATGGGTAGGCAATGCATGAGCCGCGTCTTCAACAATACGAATACCATGCGTTTTAGCAACTTCAATAATGGCATCCATATCGCACGACAGCCCAGCAAAATGAACTGGCATCACCGCCTTGGTTTTATCGGTAATGGCCGCAGCAAAGGATTCAGCAGACATATTGAAGGTTGCTGAATCAACATCAACAAAAACAGGCGTAGCACCTAAATAGCGTACCACCTCTGCAGTAGCAGTAAAGGTGTAATCAGGAACAATGACCTCATCCCCCGGGCCAACCCCTAACGCTTCCAGCGCCAGGTGCAACCCAGAAGTAGCGGAGTTTACAGAGATGGACTGTAGTGAAGCATCACCTAAAAACTCACTAAACTGTTCTTCAAATTTTTTAGCCTTTGGGCCAGTAGTAACCCAGCCAGAGCGCAAGGAATCAACAACCTCAGCAATTTCTTCTTCACCAATCTCTGGCAAAGCAAACGGAAGAAAACCATTCATTGAGAAACCTCAAAATTCTTTTCCATATAATACTGGCCTGAAACAAATGCCCGAGCTTTAAAACCTACTTTATAGTAAAAATTTAGCGCTCTGACATTTGAACATGCGACATACAAACCCAGCTTATCAACACCATTGCTATTACAATAACTATCAACAGCACCCATCAAGAACGACCCTGCACCTGCGGAATCACCACTAACGGCTATTGAAAGTATAAGGTTTTCAGCCTCATCAAAACGATCAGATTTCTGAATAATTGCAGAGAGACGTTTCAATATAAATCTCAAGGAAACTGCAGGCCTGGAAAGAAAGAACTTAATTATCTTAAGGCGATTCTCTCTTTTGAATTTATGAATTCTCACAGGCAAGCCTTTGCCAAAAACAACGAAGCCTATAAGATCAGTGCCTACCCCCTCTCGTACACAACCAAAGAAAGAATTTTCATCCGTTAAGAATTCGGAGTAGTACTTAACAATAAGATCACGCCCCATACTACCGCTAATATGATCAACTGGATAACTAGCAGCATGAATCGAGGCTACATCATCAAGGTGGGCGGAGGTTACATCTATACATTTAAATGGCATGGTCACACCCTGTAAGAATTACAAGCACTAATGACGGCAGCAACATCAGAATCACTCATAACTGAACTAACAGGTAAGCTTAACACTTCTGAATGGATGATCTTAGTAGTAGCAAAATGACCACTAAAAACCTCTGAATAAGCCTTCTGATTATGAGGTGGAATAGGGTAATGAATCATAGTCTGAATGCCAACACCCGATAAGTATTGTTGCAGACAGTCTCTCTGAGCAGAACGAACTACAAACAGGTGAAAGACATGATTTCCCAAACCATTGGAAACATCTTTTGAGGAAACTGGCAACAATAACAAAGGATTTTTTATACCAACGGCATAAGCAGTTGCAATTTCCCGGCGACGTTGCGTCTCCGAATCAAGATACCTCAACTTTACACGCAGCATAGCAGCTTGAATTTCATCAAGCCGGCTGTTTACGCCCTGATATAAGTTCTCGTATTTTTTATGGCTGCCGTAATTACCCAGTGCCCGGATCGTTTCGGCAAGCTCATCATCATTAGTTGTTACAGCACCTGCGTCACCCAATGCACCCAGATTTTTACCCGGATAGAAGCTAAAACCAGAGGCAATACCCCAGTTGCCTGCTCTTTTTCCATGGATTTCTGCACCATGTGCCTGTGCAGAATCTTCCAGTACCAACAAATTATGTGCATTAGCAATGCTTATAATTTCCGGCATATCTGCAAGCTGGCCATACAGATGAACCGCTAGAATCGCTTTGGTTTTGTCTGTGATAGCAGCACGAATACTTGCGGGGCTAATGTTGTATGTAGCTGAATCTGGTTCTACCAGTACTGGCTTCAGCCGGTTTTCGGTGATGGCCAGAATGCTGGCGATATAGGTATTGGCGGGAACGATTACCTCATCGCCTTCTTTTAGCTTGCCCATTTCTTTCCAGGCTCGCAGAACCAGAATAAGGGCATCTAAGCCATTCGCTACACCGATGCAATGTTTGGTGCCGCAGTATTCTGCAAACTCTTGCTCGAATGCTTTAACTTCTGCCCCTTGAATGTACCAGCCAGAATCAATAACACGAGCACAAGCTTGAGCTAATTCGTCGCGATACTGAGCATTGATCGCTTTTAAATCTAAAAATGGGATCACAACAACTTATCCTTTAGTTTTTCTTTTGCTGACAAGACGGCTTCTTTTGAAATTTTAAAAAAATAATCGACATCTGACTCATGAGTTTTTAACGCCCCCATTTTCTCATGAAATGAAATCACTTTTTCATTACCTTTTCGCACATCAAAATGAGATTGAGTGAACCCTAAGACATCAAATCCAAATTCATATACCAAAAAGGCACTTTCAATGGCTGAATAGCGTGTTTTATCCTCATTAAGAATCCAACTGCCCCAGCAAAATGAGTCATCCTGTAAATCATATACACGCACAGTACCACAAGGCACGCCATCATGACGTTCGATAATAAAGTAAAATTGTTTATTATCAGCCTCGTCAACTTTATATTTCCTAATCCAATCCCTCTGGGCTTTAAAATCTGGATTAACGCTTGATAAAAATTGATTGTACCTTTCATCAAGTCTAAGCTTAAGTATAAATTCCGCATCTGATTCTTCGACATAACGAATACGAATTGTTTTAGACTCTAAAATCATTTCTTATCTCTTATAAAATCTGAGTAATCTCGAATATAGTCCGATTCATCATAGTATTCACTTGCTAAAACCAATAAAACACAATCATTACTGAATTCGTGCATTTCCCGCCACACGTTATTACCAATCAGAAGGCCCTTTGTCGGTGAATCTAACCATACCGATTCTTTATTTACACCGTCATCCAACAACATACGGCACTTACCAGCTACACAAACAGCAAGCTGATGCAAATTTTTGTGCGCATGAAACCCACGAGAAACACCAGATTGAGTGCCAAAAATGTAATACACACGTTTCACTTCAAAGGGGATGTGCTTATTTGCTTCTATTGCAACCAAGGAACCACGCTCATCCCCCAGTGGTGGAAGGTCGATAAGGCGGATCAGTTTCATACCTTACCCTCAGCCACTTCCAGCAAGTATTGACCGTAGCTGTTCTTAGCCATCAACTTGCCACCTTCTAAGAGTTTCTCTTTTGATAGCCAACCGTTGTGAAACGCAATTTCCTCAAGACAAGCGACTTTGTAGCCCTGACGCTTTTCCAGTGTTTCTACAAACTGTGCGGCCTCTAGGAGGCTTTCATGTGTACCGGTATCTAACCACGCGAAGCCACGGCCCAGCAGTTCCACGTTCAGTTCGTTTAAATCCAGATAGGCGTTATTAACGCAGGTAATTTCCAATTCGCCACGGTCGCTGGGTTTTACGTTTTTGGCAATTTCAATGACTCGATTATCGTAAAAATACAGGCCGGTTACTGCATAGTGGGACTTGGGCTGTTTAGGCTTTTCTTCGATGGAAATGGCTTTCATGTTGGAATCGAATTCCACCACACCGAAACGTTCCGGATCTTTTACCTGGTAACCAAATACGGTTGCGCCCTTACCTTCTTTGGCTTTTTTAACCGCTTCTTTCAGTTTTGGGGTAAAACCCTGGCCGTAGTAGATGTTGTCGCCCAGTACCAAACATACATCGTCAGTCCCGATAAATTCCTCGCCAATAATGAAAGCTTGAGCTAGGCCATCGGGGCTTGGCTGTATGGCGTAGCACAGGTTTACACCAAACTGGCTGCCGTCTTGCAGCAGGCGTTCAAACGCAGGCTGATCTTCCGGTGTGGTAATAATGAGGATGTCGCGGATACCGGCCAGCATCAGTACCGACAGCGGGTAGTAGATCATGGGTTTGTCGTAAATCGGCAGCAGTTGTTTGGATACGCCCATAGTGATGGGGTACAAACGGGTGCCAGAGCCGCCAGCGAGGATGATGCCTTTCATTATTTGTTTCCTAAACGTGCTAGTTGGTAGTCGCCGTTGAGTACACGCTGCCACCATTGTTCATTGTTTAAATACCACTCTACGGTTTTACGTAAGCCGGTTTCAAAGGTTTCTTCTGGTTGCCAGCCCAGTTCATCGGCAATTCTGCTGGCGTCGATGGCGTAGCGGCGGTCGTGGCCAGGGCGGTCTTTTACATAGGTGATCAATGTTGCATATCCACCATCTGGCGCTTTATCTGCTACTAAATCATCCAGAATGGTGCAGATAGTCTGCACCACTTCAATATTACGTTTTTCGTTGTGGCCGCCAATATTGTAGGTTTCGCCTACTTCACCCTTCGTAATTACTCGGTGCAACGCACGGGCGTGGTCTTCTACATACAGCCAATCGCGAATCTGGTCGCCTTTGCCGTAGATGGGCAGGGGTTTGCCATGAAGAGCGTTCAAAATAACGTGCGGAATCAGTTTTTCCGGAAAGTGATAAGGGCCATAGTTGTTAGAGCAATTGGTAACTAAAGTTGGTAAGCCATAGGTACGGCGCCAAGCACGCACTAAATGATCGGAGCTGGCTTTGCTGGCTGAGTAAGGGCTGCTGGGGGCGTATGAGGTGCTTTCTGTGAACAACGGTAACTTAGTACCATTGTCGCGGACATGGCCCGCTCCCACAGGGACATCGCTTTCCAAATCATCCGGATGTGGCAGATCGCCGTATACTTCGTCGGTGCTGATGTGGTGGAAACGAAAGGCTGCTTTGCGGGGTTCTTCCAGTTGCTGCCAGTAATTACGGGCGGCTTCCAGCAGGGTGTAAGTACCAACGATGTTGGTTTCGATAAAGGCTGCCGGTCCGTCGATCGAACGGTCTACATGACTTTCGGCGGCCAGGTGCATAACGGCATCCGGCTGATGTTGGGTAAATACTCGGTCTAATTCCGCACGGTTGCAGATATCCACTTGTTCAAAAATGTAGCGTTTGCTCTTGCTAACTTCTGCCAGGTTTTCTAAGTTACCTGCGTAAGTCAGCTTGTCGAGGTTTACGACTGAGTCATTGGTGTCGTTAATAATGTGGCGAACGACTGCAGAGCCAATAAAGCCTGCGCCACCAGTTATCAGAATCTTCAAGCACAAGTCCTCATCTACTTTTGCAGTAATAAATCAAATGGTCATAGGTAAAATGCAAAACCACAGAAAATAACCAAATCAGTGGCGATACCAGCATATAGTTTTTAGCCAAAATTTTAGCTTTGTCGTGAAATATACTTCTCCGCGAGCGAGTTTTCATTGTATTTCCACGATGTGATCGGTAATAAAACAACGGCTCAGAAACAGCTACAAAATTAGTCAGACTAGCAGCACGTATAACAAAATCCCAGTCTTCTTCTCTAAGCGATTCGTCAAAACCATTCATCTCATGAAATAAGCGGCTGCTGAACAGAATTGAACCTGCTGGAATATGCTGACTAACAAACACATTATTCAGCACTTTCCCAACCTTAGGTTTTTTTGGAAATACACGTAATTGCTCACCAGAGTCCGAATCAAATTCCAATGCCTGGGTGTAACAAAAATCGGAACCTTCAGCCGCCAAAATCAATGACATTTGCTTCTCTATTTTATCAAGCGCCCAATAATCATCAGAAGCTAATACTGCAATATAACTGCCCTTTGAAAACTCGAAAACACCTCGATTTAACGTCTTACAAACACCGGAATTCTCTTGCTCAACAAAAGTAAAACTATAATTTTCGGAAAGCCTACGAATAACTTCGCAACTATTGTCTTTTGAGCCATCATCGATAACAATCAACTCAATATTCTTATAAGTTTGTTCAAGAACACTAAGAATTGCCCGTTCCACATAAGCCTCATGGTTATAACAAGGCATAATCACACTAACTAAAGGCATGGCATTATCTAACATCAGCAAAAAGATTCCGGTAAAAAGACAGTAACTTAATGCTCTCTGCCTCCCAATTATACTTTTCTTGAATTGCAACGCGTGCATTATCAGCCATAGACTTCAGCCTCTGATGATCACAAAGCAGGCTATCTAAAGTAGAAGATATCTCAGCCGGAGAAGATGGATTAACACAAACGCCACAATTATTACCTTCAATAATCTCTTTCCACAATGGGAAGTTAGATCCAATCACTGGTAACGAAGCACTCATATACTCAAACATTTTATTAGGTTGGGATTCAACATGATTAGGCGCGGGTAAAAAAGTGACTGCTGCTACCTTACTACTCGCCAACAGACTTGCGATTTCTTTACGACCTACCTGACCAAAATAAGTAACAGAATCCCATCCGGCACTCTTTTTCACCCGCTCTTCTATCTCCGCATTAGCAAAAGTACCCGCTATTGCTAATGATTTCTTACCACCCATTGATAAAGAATCAACCAGAAAATGAACTCCACGAATTTCAGATATAGCACCTATATAAACAACATCATATTTCTTCTCAAGTTCCACATTAGAATTTGAGAACTCACTTAAAAATGGGTAATTATTAATATCTACACCTAAAGCATTTTGCTTTTTGAAATGAGCATCAATAGAAGGTGTTGCAGATATTATTGCATCAAATCGCATAACAGCCTGATGTTCAAAAAACTTATAAACTGAAGAAACAAACCTTCTTAAAATTGATGGGATATAGACTTTTTCAGAGATATCATCAGCATAATTTTCATGCGAATCAAAAATCACTACTGAATTAGGCTTATTCCTCTTTAAAAGCAATCCATAAGGAATAAGCTCTGGATCATGAAAATGGAATACATCAGCATCAAGACTTAGCAAGTATTTATAAATACTGAATGTTTTTAAAAACATTCTTTTAAGGCGCCGGTACTCTGGAAGCCCCAAGTCAACTATTTTAACCCCATCCTTTACTTCATCGCCCAAGCCATCTGAGATAACATAAGTAACATCATAGCCATTGTTTGCCAAGGTAACGCATTCTTTTAAAAAAACACGAATATCATAACGGCCATGAACTGACGAAAAATGAACAACTTTTTTCATAAAATATTCAACTATTTAAAAGTACATCAACAATCCGCTGAGCTGCTTTGCCACCACCATATAGATTGTTAGTATCTTGAACTTTTCGACCGACATTAAGCGTAGCGGCGTCAATAATCTTAGCGGTATCGGCACCAACTAGCTCATTAGCACCCGCTTCAATAAGCTCCACCCATTCGGTTTGATCGCGCATTGTTACGCAGGCCTTACCAAAGAAAAACGCCTCTTTCTGCACGCCGCCACTGTCGGTAAGTACCAGGCTACAGTGGTCTAACAACCACACCATTTCAAAGTAGCCAACCGGGTCAGTTAAATGAACACTTAACTCAATCCCATGCTGCGCAATAAGCTTGCGAGTACGCGGGTGAAGCGGCAATACAACGGGGGCCACCGTTTTGTGGAGTGTATTCAAAGCACTAACAATAGCCGCCAGGCGCTGCGGATTGTCGGTATTTTCCGCACGGTGCAGGGTAGCCAGAATAAAACCGTCAGGCAGATCACCAGCGGGGGCTGCTGCTTTTTCTGCAAACAGCAAGGCAGAATCCTGCATTACGTCACCCACCTGCAATACCTGAACAGGCTTGCTGGCAAAGCCTTCGTTATTCAGGTTATTTACTGCAGTATCGGTTGGGCAAAACAGCAAATCACTGATCTGATCGGTAAGAATACGATTAATCTCTTCCGGCATCAGCATATTGAAGCTGCGCAGACCCGCTTCAACGTGCGCCACGGGAATATGCAGTTTTGCTGCTGCAAGCGCACCCGCCAACGTAGAATTAGTATCGCCATACACCAACACGCGATCTGGTTTATGGGTTAACAAAGCTTGCTCAATTTCTGTAAGCATTCGCCCAGTCATTTCACCGTGGTTACCACCATGAATATCTAACTGAATGTGCGGGCGCGGTATATTCAGCTGATTAAAAAAGATATCCGACATATTGGCATCAAAGTGCTGGCCAGTATGCAACATAATTTCTTCGATGCCGGTGGTTTGTTGAATAGCACGAGAAACCACACTGGCTTTAATGAATTGCGGCCTCGCACCTATAATTGTAAGAATTTTCATTATTGCAAAATAACTCTTTAAGGTTAAAAAATATGAGAATAATATAAATGAGCAAGCTAGAAAACAGAAACTAACTCAAAAAATTTGAACAGATAAAACTATTTAAGCGTTCTATACCTATATGCAACGCAACTAAATGAACCCAAAGCAAGGCCCAAATACAAAGTTAAATAATGATCCGAAATAACAACCTTTATTAAAGTAAAAAAATACATTAAGAACGAAAAAAACAACAATACAAGAAAAGAGTCAAATTTTCTTGACACATCAAGCAAGGATCGGCGATTACCAACATAAAAGAATAATGGATACAGAACAACACCCAAATAGATCACGAAACCCAATACACCATTATTTAACCACGCCAAAATCAAGTTATGCGGATAAGTAGCTACATCATCAAATTCAATAGCATAGGCACCATAACTACCCCAAAATGGCGACTTCAAAATTTCTTCAACTGCGAAAACCAAATACAACAATCTATTTTTAACACTCAAATCAGTTAAACTCATTTTAGCAACACGATTATCAGTCAAAAAATCACTAAAGAAAATACTTCCTAGAATAATAACAACAAGAAGCAACAAAATACCAAGCCATATCTTTACACTAAGCCCATTAAAATATAACAATGTAGCAATAACTGCCAAAAGATAGAAAAATACAACAGACCTCGATCCCAACAAATAGAAAAAAAATAAAAAAACAGTTAGAAATAAATTCCAAAAAGCAAAGCTTTTCAGATATGTCTTAGCCATAATAATGGACACAGGCACTACAAATAGAAATGAAAAAACAAGGTACGTACTAACATTCTCATTGTATCTCCGAGGATTAAATTGATTTCCATCACTCAAATTTAACAAGATTACACAACAATAAACCAACACAAACAACACAACGAAAAAATAATTTTTTGAATACATCAACAGATCTATCTTCTTAAAGAAAAGAAACAAGAAAAAAACATTAAAAATACTCACCAACGACCAGTGAAACAAAGCCTCAGAGTACTGACCACTAGAGCCGAAAAAATGGTTGATCAGTGCACTAATGAAAAAAAAACAAAGCATGAAAATGAAAAGAAAATCATATGAAAAAATCTTATTTCTGTATAACAACAACGGGAGTAACACAGCAGTTACCAAAGTAAAATACCCCCCTAAAAACGGAGGAACCGAAAAAAGCGACAACAATAAATTATATGCAAGAAAAGCAGGAAATATAGCAAAAAACACTACAATAGAAATAATTTTATCAACACTCAGCATACAAATCCAATACATTTAACAAGAAAGCAAAATTCATCTATCACATTCAAAAGCAAGAAAAACACCAGCAAGATAAACCAGATAAAACACAAATCCAGATAAAGCAAATATTTCACCAACAAATAAAGGAAAGAATAAGAAAGCAAAAGCCACAGAACCAACGCGAAGTACCAGACCAAAAATCTGAAGCCATAAGGCAACTGATGACTTATTTTGCAAATGCAAGACCATTGAAACTGGCGATACAACAAATTGAAGCAGAAACCATGGAATCATCCATGAAATTAAAATGCCAGTCCTTTCCCAATCAGCACCAAATACATACGGGATCAAATATGGTGATAGAAGTCCGACTAAAAGAAGTGGGAAGAAACCTACAAAAAAAAGATTTTTTATTGTGCTAAATGTGAATACTTTCAGCTCACCATTTTCTTTCCGTTTTGGCGCTTCAGACAAGTAAACTTGAGCAACAGAACCGCCCAGCATACTTAGTGGTGCTGATAATAGCTTTATAGCTAAAAAGATAAAGCCTGCTTCCGCATCAATTGCATAAATCGCCATTAGAACAATTGCGAAATATAATCCAGAAGTATTAGCTAAAGACTCAAGCACAGAGTATTTTGGAAATCTTATATACTCTTTAAATGTTTTAACAAGAAATCCTGTAGTAATTTGGTGAAAGTAGTCCCTACCATCTCTATAAAACCTTAATCCTAAGGTTATAACGCCAGCACTCAGTTGAATCACATGACCAATTATTAAACCAAAGGCTGAGCCATGCTGACTCAAAACACCAAAACCAACCTGCACACCAGAGCCAGAGACAGATTGTGCAATACGGGTTTTAGAAATATGAAAAAACTCTTTTTGCCTTGTAGCCCAGTACTGAAACGCCGAGTATAAACCTACCAAAAAAATACATACAGGTAATAGCCATATATAAGAATCCAGCTTTCCATCGCTTGCCAACACTAACGAATCATATAAAACCAAAATCAAAAGAAAAGAAAGAAATGTTACTAATACCGCACTACCAATGGACAATAAAACAAGTGCAATAGCAGTTTTTTTAGATTCTGGCATTGGGATTGCAACTTCAATCCTTAAGCACGCTGCCACCCCAAATATCGACAGTATTGATATAAATAGAGCGAATATCTCAAAATCGTTTGGAGTATAAATTCTAGTTAAAACTGGTAGCACTGCAATGGCAATAACCTGTGCTATTGCCGTGCCACCAGTCAAAACCCCAATATTTTTGACTATTCTATTACTAATAAGAAGCTTGAATTTCTCTTTCATCTTAGCGAGATATGATTTTTTTAACTATTGCATCTACATCATGTACCGTTAGATATGGATGCATCGGTAAACTCATCACTTTCTCTGCAACTGCATCGCCAATAGGCAGGCTTGCGCTACTGTCGGCTACTGCAGGTTGTTTGTTAAGCGGTATTGGATAGTGTACGGCAGTGGGAATACCCTGCTCTTGCAGTTTGGCCTGTACCACAGCGCGGTGTTCAACCTGAATAGTATATTGAGCCCAGGCGCTGATGTTATGTTCTTCAATGAACGGCGTTGTATCAACCCCAGCCTCGTTCAATAACCTAGTGTAATTGCTAGCCACTTGGTTACGCAGTTGAATTTCTTCTGCAAATATTTCCAACTTTGGCAACAAAATAGCGGCTTGCAGGGTATCTAACCGGCTATTTACGCCTACCCGAATGTGGTGGTAACGGCGATCTTGCCCGTGACGAGCAATTTGGCGCAGAACAACAGCCAGCTCATCGTCGTTAGTGAAGATGGCACCGCCATCGCCGTAGCAGCCTAATGGCTTACTGGGGAAAAAGCTGGTACAGGCAACCGTGGTTAAGTTACAGGACTTTTTACCTTTGTAGCTGGCCCCAAAGCTTTGGGCTGCATCTTCGATGACCGGAATACCGTATTTATTGGCAATGGCATTAATGGTATCGAAATCGGCACATTGGCCGTACAGGCTTACCGGGATAATGGCTTTGGTTTTTGGGGTAATAGCAGCTTCTAGTTTAGTTGGGTCTAAATTGTAGGTTTTCGGGCAAATGTCTACATACACGGGCTTGGCCCCTAACAGGGCTACGGTTTCTGCGGTGGCTATGTAGGTAAATCCAGGGGTAATTACTTCGTCGCCGGGGCCAAGACCAAAGGCCATTTGAGCAATTTGCAGGGCGTCGGTGCCGTTGGCTACGGTAATGCAGTGCTTAGCACCGGTGAAAGCAGCAAGTTTTTCTTCCAGTTCGGTTACTTCGGGGCCGAGAATGTATTGGCCGTGAGCCAGTACCTTTTGAATATTGGCGTCGATTTTGTCTTTGATGCGGGCCTGTTGGGCGGCAAGGTCGATGAACTGCATGGTTATTATCGCGACAAAAATGTCGCTCCTACGAAATAGTGTTATTTGGTTTTGTCGCGGGCATGGCCCGCTTCCACAAAAAATATTTTCGCGACAGAAATGTCGCTCCTACAAACAGTGGTTACTCCGACAGGAATGTCGTTCCTACACTTCTGTTTTGGTTAATTGGGTGCCGTTGAGTGTGTATTTTGCACCGGTATGCGGGCAGGTTACTTCGGCATTACCTTGTGGTGGCAAGTCTAACTGCTCACCAAATTCGCTCATCCAGCCTTTCTGCTTGGCAGGTACACCCACCATTAAGGCATAAGCGGGCACGTCTTTGTTAACAACGGCACCGGCGCCCACAAAGGCATATTCGCCAATGGTAACGCCACACACAATGGTGCAGTTGGCACCGAGTGTGGCGCCTTTTTTTACCAAGGTATCGCGGTACTGGTCTTTGCGTTCGATGAGTGAGCGAGGGTTGTACACATTAGTGAACACCATGCTGGGGCCACAGAATACGCCCTCTTCCAAGTGTACGTTATCGTATACCGATACGTTATTCTGAATTTTGCACTGGTCGCCAATGGTTACTTTGTTGCCTATGAATACGTTTTGGCCCAGCGATACGCCCTTTCCAATTTTTGCCCCACCGCATACATGCACGAAATGCCATACACGACTGCCTTCACCAATTTGAGCGCCACCATCTACTATGGCGCTTTCATGTTTGTAATAGCTCATGCTTGCGCGCCTTTTACCTTCGCCAACAGGGGATGGGCGTTGGCTGGGTTGTTTACGATTGGGGCATTACGCATTTCCGCCACGGTTTCAATGGCAGCACGATTATCTTCTACGCCATAGCCCTGGCCGGCCAAAATACGCTGGTAACTTTGGGTGTGCAGGTCGGTAAAGCCGCCAGAGAACTCTAGTTCTTCGCCTTCAATATCAATGCTGCGGTAGGTGAGTTTTTCCCCCTGAACGGCATTGTCGGGCAGGTGGTTGGCATCAATCGACAAGAACCAACGCACATTGGCACGTTCGTAGCGCAGGAAACCGCACGATGTTTTTTCATCGCGGTAATGCACTTCGTTGTGCAAAATTTTACCGAAGATGAAGTGCAGCATGTCGTAGAAATGCACGCCAATATTGGTGGCCACACCACCAGACTTTTCGTCAAAGCCTTTCCAGCTTTTTAAGTACCACTTGCCCCGTGAGGTTAAGTAAGTAAGGTTCACATCAAACACTTTGTCAGCAGGGGCTGCCGCTACTTTGTCGCGCAGGGCGATGATAGAAGGATGCAAGCGCAACTGAAGAATAGAGTTTACCTTAGCGCCGTATTGCTGTTCATAACGCTTCAGGGTATCCAGGTCTTCGGTATGGAGTACCAGCGGCTTTTCACAAATAACGTCGATGCAATTTTGCAGAGCAAACTTCATATGCGGTAAGTGCAGGTAGTTGGGCGAACAGATAGCAAGGTAGTCTAACTTTTCACCTTTCTGCTTCAGGTCTTCTACAAAGCCTGAAAACTGTTCAAATTCGGTAAAGAACTCGGCTTCCGGGAAGTGGCTATCCATAATGCCGACGGAATCGTTAATGTCCATGGCCACAACCAGATCGTTACCGGTTTCTTTAATCGCTTTAAGATGGCGTGGTGCGATATAACCTGCAGCACCAATCAGAGCAAACTTTTTCATATTTTTACTATCCGGAATTACAGGCGGAATACGGTGAAGCCGGCAGCGGCTACATCATCACGTTCGTACAGGCTTTTCACATCAGCCAGTACTGGTTTGTCAGTGCGAACAAAGCTACGCAGCTGTTCTGAGGTCAACTCACGGAACTCATGGTGACCAACCGCCACCACCAGGCTGTCTACCGGATTATTTGCATCAATAGTGCCCAGCTCTACACCGTATTCGTGTTTAACTTCTTCAGCATCGGCCCATGGGTCTGCCACTATTACTTCGGCACCCCAAGCCTGGAATTCTTTAATTAAATCGGCTACTTTGCTGTTGCGGATATCCGGGCAGTTTTCTTTGAAGGTAATACCCAAAACGCCCACTTTGGCACGGGGTACATCAATGCCATTTTTCAGCATGTGTTTAATAGTGTTACGGGCAACGTAGCGTGCCATATTGTCATTAATACGACGCCCCGCAAGAATGACCTGCGGGTGATAACCCACTTCTTCAGCTTTATGGGTTAAGTAGTAAGGGTCTACACCAATACAGTGGCCACCTACCAAACCAGGGCGGAATGGTAAGAAATTCCACTTACTGCCTGCAGCTTCCAGAACATCCACGGTGTCAATACCAATACGGTCAAAAATAACGGACAGCTCGTTTACCAAGGCGATGTTGAGATCGCGCTGAGTGTTTTCAATTACTTTGGCAGCTTCAGCTACTTTAATATTGGTAGCTTTGTGGGTACCGGCGGTGATGATACTGGCGTATAAGCTATCGACCACAGTAGCAATTTCTGGCGTGCTGCCGCTGGTGATTTTTTTGATTTTGGTCAGGGTGTTTACTTTATCACCCGGATTAATACGTTCGGGGCTGTAACCAGCAAAAAAGTCGACGTTAAATATCAGACCAGAGACTTTCTCCAATACAGGAACACAGACTTCTTCAGTCGCACCGGGATATACGGTGGATTCATAAATAACAATGTCGCCTTTCTTCAGCACCGTACCTACAGTGTGGCTGGCTTTCTGCAATGGAGTTAAATCCGGACGGTTAACCTGATCGACCGGGGTTGGCACTGTAACAATGAAAATAGTACAGCTTTTTAAATCTTCGATGTCGCAACTGTAGCTGAGTTGTTTTGCTGCTACCAGATTCTCTGACTCGACTTCTAAGGTTGAATCTTTACCCGATTGCAGTTCCGCAATACGGTCCTGATTAATATCAAATCCCAGCACTTCACGGTGCTTGCCGAATTCTACGGCCAGTGGCAGGCCAACATACCCTAAGCCGATGATGGCAATTTTGGCGTTTTCGTGTGACAGCATTCAGGATTCCTTGCTGAAATGTTTATTTATGAGTTTTAGGACCCACCAATACTGAGTATCTGAAAGGGTAGCCCTTACAAATTATCGCGACATAAATGTCGCTCCTACGCAATTTACGTCATCGTAGCGATGAGCCGTACCTGCTCTAATCACTACCAAACAAATCACGGGTATATACTTTACCCACCACATCTTCCAGCTCGGCTGAAGGCCGGTTGGCGACAATCACATCAGAAATTTTCTTAAACTCTTCCAGATCATTAATCACCCGTGAGTGGAAGAATTCTTTTTCTTCCAGTACCGGCTCATACACCACCACTTCGATACCCTTGGCTTTAATACGCTTCATTACGCCCTGAATAGCCGAAGCGCGGAAGTTGTCTGAGCCGGTTTTCATTACCAGGCGATAAATGCCAACCACTTTCGGATTACGGCGCAGAATCGAGTCGGCAACAAAGTCTTTACGGGTGGTATTGGAGTCTACAATGGCGCGGATAATGTTGTTAGGTACATCATCAAAGTTGGCCAGCAACTGTTTGGTATCTTTCGGTAGGCAGTAACCACCGTATCCAAAGGATGGGTTGTTGTAGTGGTTGCCAATACGCGGGTCGAGGCCTACACCCTGAATAATCTGTTTCGCATCCAGGCCATGGGTTTCGGCATAGGTGTCGAGCTCGTTGAAGTAAGCAACCCGTAATGCCAGGTAAGTGTTGGAGAACAATTTTACTGCTTCGGCTTCGGTACTGTCGGTAAACAATACCGGGATATCCTGCTTAACCGCTCCTTGCTTCAGCAAGCCTGCAAAGGTTTCTGCGCGCTTGCTTTGCTCACCCACAATAATCCGCGATGGGTAGAGGTTATCGTACAGTGCCTTGCCTTCGCGCAGAAACTCCGGAGAGAAGATCAGATTTTCACAATCTAATTCTTCTTTGAGGCGCTTGGTGTAACCTACCGGGATTGTAGATTTAACAACCATAACTGCATCAGGATTAATCGCCATTACATCTTTAATAACCGATTCAACGCTTTTGGTATTAAAGTAGTTAGTTTGAGGGTCGTAATCGGTCGGCGTGGCAATTATTACAAACTCCGCCCCTGCGTAGGCTTCTTCTTTATCCAGTGTTGCACGGAAGTTGAGTTGTTTGTTCTGCAGAAAATCTTCGATCTCAGCATCGACTATGGGAGATTGCTTGTTGTTAAGCATCTCAACTTTTTCGGCAATAATATCAACGGCAACCACTTCGTTGTGTTGTGCCAGTAACATGGCATTGGAAAGACCGACGTAACCGGTTCCGGCAATGGCGATTTTCATGTTGATTCCTCATGGTCGCAGCAAAGATGCTGCTCCGGCAATTTATCGCGGCAAAATGCCGCTCCTACGGTTTATTTGAGCGCTTCGCGGGCATGGCCCGCTCCTACGATTTGTTTCAGCAGGCATGGTCCGCTTCTGCGATTTATTACGGCAGGAATGGCCCGCTCCTACGATTTATCGCGGCAAAATGCCGCTCCTACGATTTATTTGAGCGCTTCGCGGGCATGGCCCGCTCCTACGATTTGTTTCAGCAGGCATGGTCCG
>NZ_DDCJ01000080.1:4542-5818 GCF_002335285.1 Thalassolituus sp. UBA2009 | reverse complement strand
TACGATTTATTTGAGCGCTTCGCGGGCATGGCCCGCTCCTACGATTTGTTTCAGCAGGCATGGTCCGTTCCTGCGATTTATTACGGCAGATGGTCCGCTTCTGCGATTTATTACAGCGGTTCGCGGGCATGGCCCGCTCCTACGATCTATTACGGCAGGAATGGCCCGCTTCTGCGATTTATCGCGGCAAAATGCCGCTCCTACGGTTTATTAGAGCGCTTCGCGGGCATGGCCCGCTCCTACGATCTATTACGGCAGGAATGGCCCGCTTCTGCGATTTATCGCGGCAAAATGCCGCTCCTACGATTTATTTCAGCGGTTCGCGGGCATGGCCCGCTCCTATAATCTATTGCGACTAATTACAGACTTTTAACCCACTCACTGAAGGCTTTGCCCTCTTTTTCATGACGCATGCTGTATTCGACAAAAGCCTTCATATAGCCCAGCTTGCCGCCACAATCATGGGATTTACCGGTCATGTAGAACGCATTAACAGCATCCCGCTGCATCAGGGTAAAGATGGCATCGGTCAGCTGAATTTCATCCCCGGCACCAGGAGCTGTGTGCTCAAGAATTTCCCATATACTAGCTGGCAATACATAACGGCCAACAACCGCCAGATTGGATGGCGCTTCTTTAACCGCCGGTTTTTCAACAATGGTCGAAATCGGAGCGCTTTCGCCGGGTTTAAGTTCAGCCCCTGAAATATCGACGATGCCGTATTTATCCACGTCCTGCTGTGCTACAGCTTCTACCAGAATCTGGCTGGCGCCTGTTGTTTCATATTCACGGATCATTGCCGCGAGATTTTCCTTTTCCAGATCAGCACTGGCATCATCAATCAGCACGTCCGGTAGAACCACGACAAAAGGCGCGTCACCCACCAGTGGTTTGGCGCAGAGCACCGCATGGCCGAGCCCTTTAGCCTGTCCCTGACGAATATGCATAATGGTTACTCCTCTCGGAGTAATAGAACGCACTTCATCCAGCAGCTGGCGCTTAACACGGGCTTCCAGTGTCGACTCCAGTTCAAAGGAGGTATCAAAGTGGTTTTCAATCGCATTCTTTGAAGAGTGAGTTACCAGAATAATCTCGGTAATACCCGCAGCTGCACATTCGTTAACCACATATTGAATCAGCGGCTTATCAGCCAATGTCAGCATTTCTTTAGGAATGGCTTTGCTGGCAGGGAGCATGCGGGTGCCAAGACCGGCAACGGGAATTACAGCTTTAGTGACCTTTGTCATAATAAATCGGGATTACCCACTCCTGGTTT
>NZ_DDCJ01000080.1:0-4194 GCF_002335285.1 Thalassolituus sp. UBA2009 | reverse complement strand
GCAGCAGTTCGCTCAATTCCACAAACAATTCGCTCTGCTGACCCAGCAGAGAAAGTAAAATAACGGCTCTCTCTGTACCATCATATTCCTGAAAGATGGCTTCATAATGTTTAAAAGGGCCACTGTGCAGCGTGACTTTCTGGCCTTTTTTATACCGGGCGTCATTTTCGTTGCAAAGACTGCGTCGCTGCAAGTCATTAACCAGTAAAGTGCTGACAACTGCTGGCTGTGTGCCGAAATACAATAAGCCCCGCGCGCCAAGCGTGGAGCGAATCTTACTTAACAACGGATCAGCAGGGCCAGATTGTAAAAAGAGATACCCGGGAAACAAAGGCTCAGCGCGAAGTGTGCGTTTGCCCTTGGTAATATGCTCACGCTGGAAAAGAGGCAGAAAAGCGCTGGCACCTTGCTGCTCAAGATGCTCCAGTGCACGCTGTTCCTGACGGGGCTTGGTCAGAACAACATACCATTGTGTTGATACATCCATGTTATTCTGCAGGCCTCAGCTAAGGCTTGCCAGAATCTGCTCACAGGCAAGAGCAGGATCAGAGGCCTGAGTAATCGGCCGGCCAATTACCATATAATTAACTCCTGCATTCTGTGCCTGCAATGGCGTTAACACCCGGCGCTGATCACCTTGCTCAGTCCCTTCCGGGCGGATGCCTGGAGTAACCGTCAGAAATTTCGGACCACAGGCAGCGCGAATTAAAGTGACTTCCTGCGCAGAACAGACAACGCCATCAAGCCCGGATTGCTCTGTTAATGCTGCCAACCGTTCAACCTGTACCTGAGGATCAATATCCAAGCCGATATCGGCCAGGTCTGCGCGCTCCATCGACGTCAGCACGGTGACACCGATCAGCAGTGGTCTATGAGATTTTTTCTCAATTTCATTGCGCGCCGCTTCCATCATACGCCGACCGCCGGAAGCATGAACATTCACCATCCATACACCTAACTCCGCTGCAGCACCGACCGCTTTTGCGCAGGTGTTGGGAATGTCGTGAAATTTGAGATCAAGAAACACCTCAAAACCGAGACCGTGAAGCGATTCAACAACCACTGGGCCCGCTGCCGTAAAAAGTTCTTTACCAACTTTAACCCGACATTGTGCAGGGTTCAGCAGACCAGCCATGGACAAAGCTTGCTGCTGGTCTGGATAATCCAGCGCTACAACAACAGGAGAACTGACAGTACAGGAAGAGCCTGTATTTTCAGCAGAAAAAGATTGCTTATTCATAAATCGAGCTTCGCTTTTGGCAACTGCGGCACAAAAGAATTAATGGTCGACCAATCCTTACAACTAGGACAGCGCCAGTGAAATTCCTTGGCCTTAAAACCACAATTTTTACAAACGAACTTAGGCTCGTTTTCAACAATGCGGCGCAGAATATCATACACAACCAGCAACTGCGACTTGTCGAGCTGCTGCCTGTGACGCACAACCAATTCAACCAGGGCAAAAAAACCCAGATTCGATGGTTGCTCCGCCAGCTCCGAGAGCAATGTCGTCATTGCCCGGCTGATACCCTGCACTTCCACATCACACTCAGCCCGGGCGACCAAAGCTGGTACATACTGTGTTGCCTGCCACTGCCTTGCCAGATGAGCAACCAAGCCAGAACCATCATCAACCTGGTGGAAAGACTCAACCATTCTTTCCAGCACAGTAACAATTGCCTGACTATCTACATCAACAGCCTTTAAATAACAGCGAATGGCTTCCCGCGGTTCTTTCTGGCCATAAGCCATGTCGCCCTGAACCACAAATGCACGCGCACAGCGGCTGTCTATTTTAAGCGCCTGACGACACAACTGCTGGGTTTCGAGAAAATCGCCACGGGCAGACGCATCTTCTGCCAACTCGCACACAGCATGGGCAATACGTTTATCCAGCGAGGCGTTGCCTGCCAGTTTTTTGTCCCGATAAAGATCAAAAATCCGCTGCCATTCACCTTCTTCTTCGTACAGCTCAACCAGATAACGCGACGCCTGCTCCTGAACACGGCCACGCGCACCCAGCAATTCAACAAACAACCGCTCAGCCCGATCCAGCAAGCCGGCATAGGAGTAATCAATAGCCAGCTCCAGTTCGAGCAACATCTGCGTATTACGCGCAAGATCGGTACGGGCGAAGAGCGCCTGATGCAGATGAATTGACCGATCAACCTCTCCTTTCTCACGTAACGAGCGGCCGAGTTTAAGAAACAGGTCAATAGCATCATCATCAAGCTGAGGAATATTTAAAAGCCGCTCAAGCGAAGCATCATTGGCTTCTGCAAGCAAAAACTCGACACTGGGAATCCAGTCAGGGGGAGAATCTTTTTTAACCTGGCGGGCAAATCGATAACCCAGGGTCCAACCGATGGCAACACCCAGCAGCAGCAGCACATAAACCAGTGCAGAATCCATCATAGGTGCCTACGGCAGTTTGTTCAGGCGTTGTTTGGTGTCAGCAAGCTCTTTTCGTAACTGTCGTAACTGCAGCTTCTGACGGGCATTAATCACCACGCCACTGATAAGTCCTGCAATTGTTCCTAATAACAGCACAAGCCCCAACCACAGGGATACCGGTAAAGTAACGGGCGCTCCCAGCAGAAAATTTAACTCAACCAGCAGGCTGTTTTGTGCAGCAAACGCCAGCGTATAGGCCAGTACGACAACAAAAAGTACAACACTCAGGCCTACTTTCAGCGTTTTCATAGCATCGACTCCATATACCGGGACATTTACTCGTCTTCCGGGCTGTCATTCACCTGGTCACGCAGCTCTTTGCCGGGCTTGAAGTGAGGAACAAACTTACCTTTGAGATCGACAGTCTCACCGGTTTTGGGATTACGCCCCATACGCGGCGCACGGTAATGCAGCGAAAAACTGCCGAAACCACGAATCTCAATGCGCTCACCTGATGACAGCGTTTGCGACATATGATCCAGCAAGGTCTTAACCGCAAGCTCGACATCTTTCGATGACAACTGTGGCTGACGGCTGACGATTTTTTCTATCAGTTCAGATTTTGTCATGTCTTTTCCCTCCTTGAGAACGAAGCATGGCAATAAACCTAGCCAAATCATGCAGTTAGCTCAACCCTTTTGCAAGTGTTGATTGTTTGTACAACAACTTTCCACTAATCCTGACCAAAATCTGTAACAAACAACGTCAAAGCAGCCAGGCACAGGCCCCGATTGATCGGGAACAACGCTTAACGTACGCAGTACGGCCCGTAAGGTGACAGCCATGGATGGCAGCGCCGGGAGCGTTGATCAACATTGCGTAGCGATGGCCCGGGGTGGCGGCCATGTATGGCAGGCATAGCATCAGCGCCGGGAGCGCTGATCAACATTGCGCAGCAATAATTTTTAAAGAGCGCAGCAATGGCCCGCAGGGTGGGTGCCACGGACGGCACCCATAAAAAAACCCGCCGCAGCGGGTTTTTTCAGATCAGCTTAATTCAGCAAGACTTAGTCTTTCTGGTTCAGCTGCTCTTTGATCAGGTCACCGATAGTGGTAGGACCAGTCATTTCAGCATCAGCCTTAGCACGCTGTTCTTTCAGAGCCGCTTTGTCTTCTGCGCTGTCTTTTGCTTTAACAGACAGGCTGATAGCGCGGTTCTTACGGTCAACGGCAGTGATCACAGCTTCAACCGCGTCACCTTCGTTCAGCACGTTACGGGCATCTTCTACCTTGTCGCGGCTGATGTCAGAGGCTTTCAGAGTGCCTTCAACGCCAGGAGCGATTTCAACGATAGCGGCTTTAGCGTCTACAGAGATCACTTTACCGGTGATCAGAGTGCCTTTGTCGTTTTCAGCAACGTACTCAGAGAACGGATCGCTTTCCAGTTGCTTAACGCCCAGAGAGATACGCTCACGCTCAGGGTCGATAGACAGGATCACAGTTTCCAGTTCGTCGCCTTTCTTGTAGTTACGAACGGCTTCTTCGCCGCTGTCGTTCCAGGAAATGTCAGACAGGTGAACCAGACCGTCGATGCCGCCATCCAGACCGATAAAGATACCGAAGTCAGTGATGGACTTGATCTTACCGGAGATCTTGTCGCCTTTATTGAACTTGGTACCGAACTCTTCCCATGGGTTCATGGTGCACTGCTTGATACCCAGGGAGATACGACGACGTTCTTCGTCGATGTCCAGAACCATAACTTCGATTTCGTCACCAACCTGAACCACTTTGCTTGGG
>NZ_DDCJ01000106.1:19375-20753 GCF_002335285.1 Thalassolituus sp. UBA2009 | reverse complement strand
GGGATCGGTGGGATCAGGCGGATCGGTCGGATCAGTCGGATCAGTCTGGTCAGTCGGATCAGTCGGATCAGTCGGATCGGTAGGATCGGTAGGATCAGTCGGATCAAGCAGATCTGCCACGGTAATTGCCAGAGTGGTGCTGGTGCTCAGCGGATAAATCACGCTGCTGTCAGCATCGCTGTCCTGACTTTTCACTGTCATGGTCAGAGTGAAATCATCGCTCAGGCTGGATGGCCACAGCAATTGCAGTGCACCCTGATAATCGCTGTCGATTTTCCAGCTGTTCTGGTCAATCCGTGTTGCATGGCTCAGCAGGGCTTTTTCCGGTACGCCGGAAATAACGGTGCTCAGAATGGTTTCGGAGCCATCAGTATCCAGCAGCTGTGCGCTGGCAGTCAGTTCGACGCCCTGAGCAAAAATCAACTCGCCGCCCTGACTCAGGTTTTCAATGCTGCGGTAGGTTACCGAACCACCACTAATAAATTCGATACGGCCGGCGTGCTCGCCCAGAGATTCGATACGGCTGACCAGCGACTGATCAACGATCAGGTGATCAAAGCCATCGCCGCCGTCGATATCGGTATTAACGGCATCAGACCAGCCTTTGATCTGAATAACGTCATCGTCTTCGCCGCCATTAACACTGCCGGCATTAATTTGAATCAGATCGTTACCACGGCCGCCATTTACGCTGCCGCCAAGCATTTGCACGATATCGTTACCATCGCCGGCATCGACACTGCCACGATTAACCTGAATAACATCGTCGCCCGCAGAAGCAGAAATATTGGCATCGTTTGCGACAATCCATTCATCGGCGGCACCGGCCTGAATATCGCCACGGGTTTGAGCGGTACCGACCAGAACATAATTGCTGCTGTTCAGTTGGCTGATGACCTGATCAATATTCAGGATGGCGCGGTTTTCCTGCAGATAAGCACTGGTAAAGCGGTCACTGGCCAGAGGCTGCCGGGTCAGGCTTAACTGTGGTGCATCGGCAACGGCCTCAACCGCCACGCTGATCTGACCAGTAAAGGTTTTGCTCTTACCCTTGGCGCTGTAGGTAACGGCGGTTTTCAGAAGGGCATCGCTGCCGCTGTGTTCGGCAGGAATAAATTGCGCTTCGGCCAGTTTATTCAGGGCGATGGTCCAGCTGCCGTCAGCATTGCGGACGCCGACATTAAATGCAGCCGCGGCAGGTACGTCACGGACAACCAGCGCACCCATCGAACCATCATCAATCCAGCTTTTATAGGCGGACAGATCAATGTTGAGTGCTACGGCGATATCTTCACTGGTGCTCAGCGTGCCATTAATAGCGGCACCGGTTGGCTCTGCCGGATCAGTCGGATCGGTAGGATCAGTAGGATCAGTAGGA